>JBLMWN010000075.1:0-15761 GCA_050257255.1 Betaproteobacteria bacterium
CCGCTCCACCCGAGGCTGTCCCGTCTCATGATGCGGGCACACGAGCTGGGCTGCTTGCAGCTCGGCGCAGACCTTGCTGCAATCCTTACGGAGCGGGACATCTTCCGGCACGGAGCAGCAGGCCACGTATACGCTGAACCTGATATCTTGGAACGGGTTGAAACACTGCGCAACTGGCGCAAGGGAAAAGAAACGAGCGGAAGAGCAGCCCCAGGAGCGTTCCGGGCCGTGGAGCGGACTGCAAAAAGGCTTCTCCGAGAGATGTCCGAATCGGTGGACGTGGCCGATCGATATATTGCAGATCATGACGTTATCTCACGACTCCTGCTCTCTGCCTTCCCCGATAGGATTTGCAAGCGCCGCGAAGAAGGCGGGGGTCACTTTGTTCATGCCCAGGGCAGGGGCGTTCGACTTTCTTTGGACAGCCACGTGGGAAACAGCTCCTATATCATCGCCGTCACCGTCGATGCCGGTGAGAAGACCGAGGGCTTCGTTCACGTTGCCGCGCCGGTGACGGAGGATCTTATCCGGAGTGAATGCGGTGCACTCATCGAAATCAAGAGGAGAGTAGAATGGGACAGGAAAGAAAACAAAATCGCGGCTGCTCTTGAGGAGCGGCTGGGGGCTTTGCTCCTTTCCGCTCGTCCATTCACTCCTGCCGACGAAGAGGCAGTGCCTATTCTGTGTGATGCGATACGGACGTCGCCGGGCATCCTCACCTTTAGCAAAGAGGCGAGACAGTTCCAGGGCAGGGTCGGTCTGATGAAACGGGCATTCCCTGAAGAGCCGTGGCCGGACCTTTCCGATGAGCATCTTTTCTCCACGCCGGCGGAATGGCTTTCACCCTGGCTCGGTAAGATACGCACTGCCCAGGCTCTGAGCGGATTGAATATTCTCCCGGCGCTTAAGGCTATGCTCACCTGGGACCGGGCGCGGCTTTTGGACGAACGTGCCCCCCTGTCCATCATTGTGCCAAGCGGGAGCCGCGTCACGCTCGATTATACTTCAGGTGATCTGCCCGTACTTGCCGTGAAACTCCAGGAGATGTTCGGGCTCGCAGATACGCCGATGATTGCCGATGGCCGGGTAAAGGTGCTGCTGCATCTTCTTTCACCGGCGCGCAGGCCGGTCCAGATCACGCAGGATCTGAAGGGATTCTGGAATAACTCCTATCAGCAGGTGAAAAAGGACCTGAAGGGGCGTTATCCCAAGCACCCCTGGCCGGATGATCCGTGGAACGCCGTCCCGACACGCCGCGCGAACCCCCGAGGGCGGCTACCCTAAAAATACCCCATCAAACGTCTTGACAAAAAATTCACAGTCTATATAATCGAAACGAATCAATCCGGAGAAGAACTACCTTCCACTCAGCACGAAAACAAGTTCTCTTTACTGTAGGCATGTTATACATGTATCAGACGCTATTGAATTTGTATCACCGCAGTTCATCGCGTTTCTCCTCATCACGAGTCCTACCAAATCATTATTGAAAAGCAAGACAGCTTCGCTCGCGAAAATATTTCCTCACGCTTTGTTCTCGTAAGGGGCAACCGGACAGCCGTATGTTACGAAACATCGCGAACAACAAGGGTCGTTCAGTATCGAAAAAAGCGGGCAGACTATTGCATTTTGACAAAATATGGATCATCATAGTCTCATTCAAGCAAGCGTCAAGCGTCACGCATAGTTCCCAATTGTCGGCAGAGAAACAGCAGATCATGTTTACGGACTCAAAAAACTAAGAGTATATCAAAAGCGAGGGGGGACCGAAATGAACCTTACCAAGTTTCTCCCGCCCAAACCCTTCCATGTGCTCGTGCGCGAACGGCTGATGAGCATGTTGAAATCGTGGGAGGACAAGAAACTGGTGATCATTCACGCCCAAGCCGGCCAGGGCAAGAGCACCCTCGCAGCCGAATACGTCAGCTCTCTCCGATCGCAGTCGGTCTGGTACAACATAGACCGGGAAGACGACAATCCCGCGGTGTTTCTCTCGATGCTTGGTCAGGCTGTTTGCCGAATGTTTCCGAAGCGGGACGTTAAGCCGCCCGCTGTCCCTGCAAACCGCTTCGGCATCGGCGGAATTCAACACGGCGTCACACGATGGATAGAACAAATCTTTGAAGGCATTTCGACGCCCCTCTGCATCGTTTTTGATGATTATCACTATATATCTTCTTCACTTGAATTTCGCGCCCTCCTCAAAACGCTCTTCGAATACACGCCGCCGAATATCCGGTTTATCCTCATCTCGCGTTCCCATCCTGATATCGGGCTGGCCAGGCTGCGGGCGAACCACGCCGTGGGAGAAGTGACAGGCCGGGAGCTGAAGTTCAGCGACAAGGAGACCCATGAACTGTTCAACTCCATTTTCGGATTGCCGCTCCCGGAAAAGGAATCCGCCGCGATAAATCAGATGACCGAGGGCTGGCCTGCAGGCCTCGTGCTCGCCTACGAATATCTCACGACAGCCCCGGAAACGAACAGGAACACGGCGTTATTCAGCCAGCATCCGGACGGCTTTCGCGCCCATATTTTCGACTATCTGGCGCAGGAAGTCTTTTCGGTCCTTCCCCGTGACGTACAAAGTTTCCTTCTCCGCACTTCGATCGCTGATTATCTGCCGGTGCCGCTCATCGAGGATATGGTCGGCCTCGCCGGCACAAAACAGGAGATTGCAACGGCGGTAGGCACCTATATCCAGGACC
The DNA here is from genome assembly GCA_050257255.1 of Betaproteobacteria bacterium. Lineage (GTDB taxonomy): Bacteria > Nitrospirota > UBA9217 > UBA9217 > UBA9217 > JAJYKN01. The sequence continues at coordinate 2,709 of JBLMWN010000075.1, forward strand.
TCCGCAAGCGCAATCTGTTCGTTACGACCATTGATGATGCGGCCTCCGTCATTCGCTATCATTCTCTTTTTCGGGAATTTCTTCAGCGTAAGCTTATCGCCCAGTCCGATCCGACCGAAGTGCGGAGACTCTATTCCACCGCCGCAAACTATTTCAAGTCGGCGGGAGACACCGTGCGCATGGTGGACCTGCTGATTTCTTCCGGCCAGTTCGACCGTGCGGTCAAGACGATCGAAGTAAACGGACTCGAACTGATTGCCAAAGGTCAGATACAGACGCTGCTGCGGTGGATCCAGGCGCTTCCTCTCGATATCAGCAGCCGCCCCTGGTTCCTGCTCTACCGTGCCATTGCCTTCCGGTTCAGCGAGCCTCGCACGGCACTGAACTTTTTCGATCTCGCCCTTGCAGGCTTCAGCAGCGCCCGCAGCATGCGCGACGGCACCCTGGGGCGCATGCTCTCGCTTTGCGGCATCATCGAAGCGTCCTTTTTCACGGGCGGTAACTTCAAGCGGATGGAGCGTGCTGCGGCGTCGGCGTCGGCGCTGCTGAAGCGGCAGCACCGCGCATCGTTGGCCATCCAGGCACGTCTCGCCCTGGCAATCGGCACGGCCTTTTTCTTCATCGGCCGGCTCCGTCAAGGCGATGATTATCTGCGCCGGGCCCTCGAATTGTTCCGGAGAACCGGCGATCACTTCTACCAGATCCAAAGCGCCATCTACCTCGCTCCCTGTTCCATCTACCACGGAGACTTCGCAGGTTCCCGCGCTGCCATCCGGCGCGGTTTCGAGGCACTGAAATCCATCCCTCACGAAACGGGCGGAGAGGCGGCGCTGCACATGGCCCAGGCAATGACGGCCCTCTTCGAAGGCCGGTTTGGAGAGGCGGAGGAAAGCATCAACCGCTGCTTCGGACTCGCCCACAAGCACGACCTGGAGGCCTTCAATTTCCTGTCACTCGATATCGGCGGGTGGCTCAAGACCGCTATGGGCGATTACGATGCCGCCGAAAGCCTTTTGAGGCAGTGCAGGGAGAAGGGTGAGGAGCGGGAGAACGCGTTTTTCACGGCCTCCTCCGCGCACCTGCTCGCCGTCAATTACTTGCATCAGCACAAGATCGACCGTGCGGAGGCGGAGGCGGATTACGCCCTCTCCGTGCGCGCACGGTCGGGCAGCAGGCTGTTTTACGCGGTGTCGCTAGCGGTGAGCGGCGCTATCGATCTGAAACGTGAAAGGCTTGCGCGGGCCGAGCGCAGGCTCCTCCGCGCCCGCCGGCTCTTCCAGCAATGTGACGCTCCCCAGCAGGAGGCGAACGTCCTCCTGGCTCTCGCCGAACTGAACCTGAAGAAAAAGAAGGACAGGCAGGTGCGGCAGTTCCTTGAGGCGGGGCTGCGCCGGGGAGAGGATCTGGGATTCACCCATTATTACCTGTTCTCCCCGGCCGATCTCGCGGCGCTCCTCCGCGAGGCACTGGCCCGCGGCATCCGCAGCGATTTCTGTACGGCGATGCTCGACGCGTATGGCCAGACGGCAACGTCGCCCTCTCTGAAAATATTCTGTCTTGGCGGGTTTGCGGTCTATCGGGGCGGCGAGCCCATCAAAGACGCCGAGTGGAAAGGGAAACGGGCAAAGAACCTTGTGAAGATGCTGGCGGCCTATCAGGGGCAGAAATGCCCGCGCGACGTGATCAGCGACGCGCTCTGGGGCGAGGCATCGCCGGACGCTCAACGCGCCAATCTGGCGAGTCTGATCTACCGTGTCCGCAAGACGCTCGACGCATCGGGAGATTCCCGCGATGCGGAATCACACATCATGGTGAGCGACGACCACCTCTCTCTCGACCCATCAAGAGTGTGGATTGATGCCGGCCAGTTCCTTCTCCACCTTGACAGGGCCGAGCGGCTGAAAAAGGCGGGCGATCCCGCTCGGAGCATCGACGAATATGAGAAGGCATTCAAGCTCTACCGGGGTGACTTCCTGCCCGATGATCTCTATAATGAGTGGACCGTTGCCGCCAGGGACCGGCTGCGCTCGCGGTACATGGGGGCAATGCACAATATGGCGAAGATAGCCGAATCAGCGGGAGAGAAGGCGAAGGCTGTCGAGGCGTACGGCCGCCTGTTCCAGACCGATGAGTGCAATGAAGATGCCTGCCGGTGGTTGATGACGCATTATCTTTCGCGCGGCAACAAGAACGATGCATTGCGAATCTATGAACGCTGCCAGCTTGCCCTGAGGAGGAGCCTGGACGCGAAGCCGGAAGAGCAGACAACGAAACTCTACCGAAGCATTATTGGCGGATGATGCGACGCAGCTTACATTCCGTTGTCTGAACGCACGGCGCAGGTCCGTGCCAGCGAAAACTGCAGGACATCCAAAAAACATGTACCATTCCGCTGTTCGGCAAAGGCGCACCCCGGAGCCGGCAGAAAGCGATTACCCCCGGGGATTTCTCCCATTCTGACGTAGCTTCGGCTCAGAAGATCCTCACCTCCTGTCATTACATTATGCGGCACTCGGCCGCGCCACTTACCGTGCAAATGGACGAGCAAAAGTTCACCGCACGGTCTTCCTAAATAATCCTGTATTTACAAAATATATTGGTATCCCGTCAACATCCCAACAGCACGGCATGATAGAGATACGCTACAGGAACACAGGGGATCGAACAAACCCAAATGATTCTCGCCACGGCGGAGATCCATATATCATCAAAAATGTTTTCGGAGGCGACTATGAGCGAAACGGCTGTTTCTCGTCGGTTTACGAAGGTCTTGGCGAAGAAGAATTTCTGCGCCAACACCGCTGTCAGCGTCCCCGGCACGTGGCAGGCAGGGTTCCATCCTTGGGGCCGGTTGCTTTTGCTCATGATTCTATTCATGCTCATCGGAACATTCGCTTCCGGCTGTTCTGTCAGAGCAGCAGCCGTCGACAAGCTCGGAGATGCACTGGCTGGCGGCGGAACTGCCTTCGCGTCCGATAGTGACCCGGAACTGGTGAAGGCCGCCGTGCCGTTCAGCCTTAAATTAATGGAAAGCCTGCTCGCAGAGCGTCCGCGCCACCGCGGCCTGTTGCTCGCAGCGTCCAGAGGATTCACCCAGTATACCTACGCCTTTGTGCACCAGGATGCCGACGAACGGGAGGATGAGGACTGGGAGGCATCCGGCATGCTTCGTGCCCGCGCCCGGAACCTTTATCTGCGCGCACGGGACTATGGGCTGCGCGGGCTTGAAGTAGAACACGCCGGATTCGGAAAAGCGCTTCGTGACAGACCCGGAGATGCCGTTCGGGTCGCTCATCGCGACGATGTGCCGTTTTTGTATTGGACCGCCGTGGCCTGGGCCGCGGCGATATCGGTGTCCAAAAGCGATCCCGACCTCGTTGCCGATCTGCCGTTCGTCGAGGCCCTTATCGACCGCGCGCTCGAGCTGGACGAGGCGTATGACAACGGCGCCATCCATGGGTTCCTGATCGGCTTTGAGTCCGCCCGCGCCGGCGCAACAGGCAATCCCATGACACGGGCCCGACAGCATTTCGGCCGTGCCATGGAGCTTTCCGGCGGCGGGCAAGCCGCGCCACTCGTGTCACTTGCCGAATCAGTCTCGATCACCGGTCAGGACCGCGCAGAATTCGAATCGCTGCTTACCCGGGCACTGGCCATCAACGTGAACGCGAGGACGGAATGGCGCCTTGCCAACCTCGTGATGCAGCGCCGCGCCCGCTGGCTGCTGTTCCGGACGGACCGGCTGTTCTGCGGCACGGGCCGTGCTGAAAGATAGATAAGAGGAGGTGTCATGATGATAACTAAGAGATGGAGAAAAATGCTGGCCATAGCCGCGGCGGCCGCCGCAATGGTCGCAGCAGCGATCTTCAGCGAGACAGCACAGGCCGCTCTTACGGGCCCGCCAGCAGGCCAAGCCATCGAGATCCGGCTTGCCACTCTGGCATTGCGGGGCACGTTTCCGCACCTGGCCCTTGAGCAGTTGGCGCAGGAGTGGCGAAAAATTTCAGGCGGCCGCGTGCGGCTGGTCATCTACCCTGACTACCATCAAGGCGAGGCCGCGATCGTGGACAAAATGGGCGTGCGCGGTCTCGATGCCGCGGTCATGACCAGTGTGGGTCTGTCGAAGATCGATGACGGGATATCGTGCCTTGTCAGGCTGCCCATGGGGTTCCGTTCGCTCGACGAGGTCGATTACGTGCAGGAGAAATTACGGCCCGAAGTGGAAGCGCGCCTGCTCAAAAAGGGGTTTGTGCCGCTGTTCTTGGCGGATATCGGATGGGTGCGCTTCTTCTCAAAAAAACCGGTCATATATCCTGACGACCTGAAAAAGCAGAAGTTGTTTGTGTGGTCAGGCGACACGGAGCAGGTCGATATCCTGAAGGACGCAGGTTTCGATCCCGTGGCCCTGGAGACCGCCGATATCATGACCGGCCTTTCCAGCGGGCTGATCGACGCCGTTCCTACTGTGCCGACCTACGCTAATGGCGCACAATTCTATACGGTCATGAAGCATATGCTGGAGCTCAACTGGGCGCCGCTGGTTGGCGGGGCCGTCATCCGCAAGGAAACATGGGAGAAGATACCGGCCGAACTGCGGCCGGAACTGCTGAGGTCAGCAGAGACCATAGGCCGCCGGATCAAAGCAGTGAGCCGCGAGGAGAGCACCGGCGCAGTCCGTGCCATGGAGCGGAAGCACGGTCTGCAGGTCCATCGTGTGGCGCCTGAAACGGAAAAGGTCTGGCGTGCAGCAGCCGAATCGGTCTATCCCAAGATACGAGGCAGGATCATCCCGGCAGACCTGTTCGATAAGCTCCAGAGACTGCTGAAAGAATACCGTTCGCACGCGCCGGGCAACGGAAAATGAGCGACGGGATCCTCATAGACAAGGAGCAGGCCGTCCTGCGGCCGCTTCCGGCCTGGCAAAAGGCTGCGCGCGCCGGCGAGGACCTCGGTGTGGTCGCCGCACTGGCGCTGATGGTGATCCTGCCACTTTTGGAGATCGTTCTCCGCAGGCTCCTCGGCGTCGGCATATCGGGTTCCGCGGCCTTTGTTCAACACTTGGTCCTGTTCGTCGGAATGCTGGGCGCTGCCGTGGCGGCGCGGGAAGGGCGGCTCCTGTCGCTGGCGACTGCCGCATACCTGAAGAACCGCTGGGAAACAGGTGCCCGCATATTCGGTAACGCCTTCGGCGCAGCGATGAGCGCGTTGCTCTGTGCGGCCAGTGTTCGGTTCGTGCTGACGCGCAAGGAGGCGGGCGAAACGCTGGCGTACGGCATTCCTGTCTGGACGCTGCAAACGGTTCTGCCGGTCGGGTTTGGTCTGGTCACGGCGAGCCTGATTTGGCTTGTTTCAGCCCGGTGGAGAGGACGTATCGTCGCGCTGGCGCTGGCTGGAGCGATAATCTTGGTTAGCGTGCTGCCCCCCGTCGACCCGGCTTTGCTCGTGACACCGGGCCTTTTCACGCTCGGCATAGCGACGCTCCTGGGCGCTCCGGTATTCGTCACGCTGGGCGGCGCGGCACTGATCCTGTTTTGGGGCGCCGGCCAAACCATTGCGATGATCCCGATCGACCTTTACCGCCTGGTCGTAAACCCCACGCTGCCCGCTATTCCGCTCTTTACGCTGGCGGGATATTTTCTGGCCGAAGGCGGAGCCTCAGGGCGGCTGGTGAGGGTATTTCAAACGCTCTTCGGCCGGTTGCGCGGCGGGCCGGCAATCGTGACGGCGCTGGTCTGCGCATTTTTTACCTCGTTCACCGGAGCATCAGGAGTGACCATCCTAGCCCTGGGCGGACTGCTGATGCCGGTGTTGCTGACGGCGCGTTACCAGGAAAAGGACGCGCTGGGTCTTCTGACCGGAGCGGGCTCACTCGGACTGCTGTTCCCGCCGTGCCTGCCGCTTATCCTCTATGCCATTGTATCGTCCTCGGCCGGCACGGAGGTGTCGATCAAGCAGATGTTCCTGGGCGGAATCGGGCCGGGGCTGGTGATGTTGGTGCTGACAATGTGGTGGGGTATCCGCAAGAGCCCGGGGGAAGGCGCGCCTCCGAGCAAATTCGCTACTGCCGAGGCATTCAGCGCGGTATGGTCGGCGAAATGGGAGATTGCCCTTCCGGCGGTCTCCCTGATCGCGCTGTTCGGCGGTTTTGCGACGCCGGTCGAAGCATCGGCTATCACGGCGCTCTACGCGTTCGTCGTGGAGGCCGTCATTCACCGGGACCTGAAGCTGTTCCGGGACGTCCCGCGCGTGATGAGGGAATGCGGCTTGATGGTGGGCGGCGTACTGCTCATCCTCGGCGTGGCGATGGGCCTGACGGACTATCTGTTCGATGCGCGTGTGCCGGAACGGGCCGCAGACTGGGCGCAGAGCGCCATCCACTCCCGGTGGGCATTTTTGCTGGCGCTTAATCTTTTTCTGCTCATCGTTGGCTGCCTGATGGATGTGTTCTCGGCCATTGTCGTGGTGGGGCCCCTGGTCATTCCGATAGGCCAAGCCTTCGGCATCGAACCGGTCCATCTGGGGATCATCTTCCTGGCAAATCTCGAGCTGGGGTATCTGACCCCGCCGGTCGGAATGAACCTCTTTCTTTCCTCCTACCGTTTCAGCAAGCCGATGGGAGACGTCATCCACGCCGTGCTGCCCATGCTGCTGGTTTTGTTGTTGGGGGTGCTGTTGACCACGTATTGCCCGCCGCTGACCACCGCTCTGCCGCGATTGTTTCCGTAGTGCGGATCGGTTTTTTAGAAGCACGGTTCGTCGAGGCCTCAAAAAAAAGAGGAATGGCCCGTAGGGAACGGGGAAAAGAGCAGTGGCTGCAAAGGAGACAAAAATATTAAATGGTGCAAACCAAAAAATAATGGATTGCATCAGGCATTAATCACGTCGTGGTGATAAGAAGCAGATAGCGATTATGGTTGAACGGTCTCCTCGTGGATGCACCGGACGTCATCGGAGCCAAGGCGATGGGACGACCGATGTCGGATGAGAACATGGAGGTGATGCGGCAGCTAGCATGATTGGTTCCCGAGCAAAGAAAGTCTTGAACAGTACGCTGTATTCAAAAATCTTTAAGGAGGATAGTCATGAAGATCTCAATAAAGAAGAAGGTTTTTACGACATTGTGTATCGCAAGTCTGGCGCTCATCCTGGTACCGTCCACAGCGCTCCCGTGGGATATAGCTACCCATACCTATATCGAAGAGCACCTGTTCAAGCAGCAGGGGCTGACGGACAGCGCTGTTCTGTACAACCGGATCTACGGATCGATGACGATCGACATCTTCAACAGCAATTTTACGTCTCCCTTCCTGGAATTTGCGACTTATCTCCATGATCCGACTCAGAACAACTTCCTGAAGGTCTGGGAAAAGGCCGGCGCCGGGGCCGAGGCCGAGAAGGCCTTTGCTTACGGATTCGTGGGCCACAACAACACGTGGGGAATGGACTCCACTGCCCACATATCGGGCGTAACCTATGGCAGAGGCGAGGGATATGTCATTGCCAAAGCCCGCATTCTCGCCGCCGTGCTCAAACCCATGCTCGAATCACCCGAAGTCGGGCTTTCCCTGCCCGATGATGTGCTGGTTGGCATTTGCCATTACCTGGTTGAATCCGGCGTTGACTTATTGGTTCGAAGCCTGGATCCGTCGATCGGAAATAAGCTGATGGCAGCCGCGTTTTACCGCAGTGACGAGATTCCAGGGCTTCTAGTCAAAGCATACGCTCCGGATTTTTCCGCGCTCGCAGGAAGCTCGCAGAATGTGGCGCAGATCATCCTGGCTGCCGAGGGCATGTTCCGGGCCTCGACGATGGGATACGGATGGGCCCTCACGCAGGACAACGCACTCGACTTAGTAGCCGGCGGGCTGGCCAGACAAGCTGTCGGCTATTTCAACTTCCTCGGTCTTCCGCCTGTTCCGGACGCGACCGTGGTGCAGGTCGCCAAGCAGGGGATCTTTGCGGCTATGTCTCTCTGCGCCCCCGATTTCGAAGCAGAGCTTCGAGCAACGACGGGCTGGGTGAACGGGAGGTTGAGTTCGGAAGAAATTTCCTGGCAATGAGCATTCTCCCGAGGCGGGCCTGTCGGCCCGCCTCGGGCACGGGCCGTCCCTTGATCGTTCTGGACATCGCAGCAGCGGTGTTGCGGTGAAAGCCGATATGGCCATGAAATCGTCGAGGCGATCAGTTTCGCGGATGGCAAGCCTGGGAGAGGAGACAGTATCATGAATATCATAGGGCTTGACGCCGGTTCGGTGAGTGTGAAAGTGGCGGTACTTGACGCCTCGGGAGGGGTGCTGCAGAGGAACTACCGCAAGCACCGGGGACACCCGTTGCGCGTGGCGCTTCAAATTCTGAAGGAAACCGGGGCCGTAACGGGCTGTTCCCTGGCAGTAACCGGTTCGGCAGGGAAACTCCTCGCCGGGATATTGGGGATCAAGCCCTTGAACGAGATCGTCGCGCAGGCCTACGCAACGAGGAAGCTGTATCCTCACATCCGCACGATCATCGAGATGGGCGGCGAGGACTCGAAGCTCATCCTGCTGGGCGACGGAGGCGTGAAGGACTTCTCCATGAACTCGGTCTGCGCAGCAGGGACGGGGTCCTTCCTCGACCAGCAGGCGGAGCGGCTCAGGCTCAGCATCGAGGAGTTCAGCGAACTCTCGCTCAAGCCGGAGAAGCCGCCGCGCATCGCCGGCCGGTGCAGCGTGTTCGCCAAGAGTGACATGATCCATCTGCAGCAGATCGCAACACCGGTGGAGGAGATCGTCGCCGGGCTGTGTTTTGCCGTTGCCAGGAACTTCAAGGGCAGCATCACCCGCGGCAGGAGCATCGTGCCGCCGGTATCGTTCCAGGGCGGGGTGGCGGCCAATAAGGGCATGGTGAGGGCGTTCCGGGAGGTGCTTGGGCTTGATGATCTCTTCGTTCCGCCGGATTTTGCCCTCATGGGCGCCCTGGGGGCTGCCTTGAAGGCGCGGGATGAGGGGAGCGGAGCTTCGTTCAGGCTTGAAGCCCTGGAAGAGTACCTTAAGGGAACAAGGGAATCAATCACCGGGCATCCGACGCTTCTTAAGGACGGCGATACGTTCCATGAGCGTCATATCAAGGACACAAGAGACGTGGTCCAGGTTCCGTCGGCTGAAAAGGGGCGGATCAGGGGTTATATGGGAATCGACATCGGCTCCATCAGCACGAACGTGGCCGTGATCGACAGCGACGGGAAACTTCTCTCGAAACGCTACCTGATGACGGCCGGAAGGCCCATCGAAGCCGTGCGGCAGGGCTTACGGGAGACGTCGGCAGAGCTGGGAGACGGCGTGGAGATTGCCGGGGTCGGCACGACGGGCTCCGGCAGGTACATGATCGCGGACTACGTGGGCGCGGACATCGTCAAGAACGAGATCACGGCGCAGGCAACGGCGGCGGCCTACATCGACCCTTCGGTGGACACCGTCTTCGAGATCGGGGGCCAGGACTCGAAGTACATGTCGCTCGAGAACGGCGTGATCGTGGATTTCGAGATGAACAAGGCCTGTGCCGCGGGCACGGGGAGCTTTCTCGAAGAGCAGGCAGAGAAGCTGAACGTTTCGGTCAAGCGAGAGTTCGCCGAATGCGCCTTCTCCTCGAAGAGTCCTGCCAGGCTCGGGGAGCGCTGCACGGTATTCATGGAGAACTCGCTTATGGCGAGCCTCCAGAAGGGCGCCTCGAAGAACGACCTGTTCGCGGGCCTTGCCTACTCCATTGTACAGAATTACATCAACCGCGTGGTTGCCGGGAAGCGGATCGGCAAGAACATCTTTTTCCAGGGTGGGGTGGCCTTCAACAAGTCCGTGGTGGCTGCATTCGAAAAATACCTCGGCACGCAGATCACCGTACCGCCGAATCACGATGTCACGGGCGCCATCGGCATGGCCTTGATCGCCATGCGGCACATGCTGGGCGAGCGGAAATCCCGGACATCCTTCAAAGGATTCGACCGCATACAGCGGCCGTATGAGATCTCCACCTTCGGCTGCAGCGGCTGCTCCAATATGTGCGAGATCAACCGCGTAAAGGTGGATGGGGAGAAGCAGATGCTGTTCTACGGGGGCCGGTGCGAGAAATATGACATCAACCGGAAGGATACCAGCCACATCCCGGACCTGTTCAAGTTCAGAGACGAGCTGCTCTGGAGGGCGGTCAAAGACAACGAGGAGCGGCGCAGCAAAAAGAATGGGAAAATCGCCCGCGGCAGGATCGGCATACCCTCTGTATTTTACTTCAACGAATATCTACCCTTCTGGACGATGCTCCTCAGCAGCCTCGGGTTCGACCTGGAGGTATCGCCACGAACCAACCGTCAGATCGTGGACCTCGGGCTCGAGGGCGTGCTGTCGGAGGCCTGTTTCCCCGTAAAAGCAGCGATCGGGCACCTACGATATCTGAAGGAACAGGGGGTCGATGCCGTTTTTCTGCCGAGTTTTGTGAATCTGAACCCGAAAGGCGATGAATATCCCTTGGGTGCTTCCTGCCCGCACACCCAAAGCATTCCCTATGTGGGCAGGGTGGCCGTACCCGGGATCGAAATACTTGCGCCTGTCGTGGACACGAGCCGGGGCATCGAACGGCTTGCAGACGAGCTTACCAGGGGGCTCAAGCGGTATAAGGTTGACAAACGAGAAATTATGAAGGCCATGACCAAGGCAGGACAGGCCCAAACGGAGTTTCACGAGGCTCTGCAGAGAAAGGGAAAAGATGTGCTGGCGGAACTTAAGGAGAAAGCCGTCGTGATCGTGGGCCGGCCGTACAACGCACTTGAGCGGGGAATGAACCTTCGCATCCCCGAGAAGCTGGCAACGCTCGGGGTGATGGCCATCCCCATGGACATGCTTCCGCTCGATGAATACCGGATCGGCGAGGACTGGCCGGACATGTACTGGCGGAGCGGACAGAAGATGCTGCGCGCGGCCCGGCTCATGGCCGGCCACGACCAGCTTTATCCCCTCGTCATCGGCAACTTCTCCTGCGGCCCCGACTCCTTCATCATGAAATATTTCAAGGAGGAGCTCAGCGGAAAGCCCTTCCTGCACATCGAGATCGACGAGCACAGCGCCGACGCCGGGGCCATCACCCGCTGCGAGGCGTTCCTGGACAGTATAGAACACAGGAACGATATGCCGGCCAACAAGCCGACGCGCCAGGGCAGGACAATGCAACCATCGCTTAAGGACAGGAGGATCTACATTCCACCCATGTGCGATCATGCACATGCTGTGGCTGCAGCGTTCGAGCGCTGCGGCATGCAGGCAGAAGTGCTTCCCGAATCCGACCGGGAGACCGTAGAATTGGGGATGAAGTATGTATCAGGAAAGGAGTGCTATCCCTGCGCCCTGACGACGGGAGACATGTTAAAGAAGGCATTTTCACCGGGCTTCAACTCCTCGCGGTCCGCCTTTTTCATGCCGTCGGGCTCCGGCCCCTGCAGGTTCGGTCAGTATAACGTGTTTCATAAGCAGGTGCTCGAGAGCGTCGGTCTGGCTGACGTGCCTGTTTTCGCCCCCAACCAAGATGTGGGGCTTTATGATTCCCTTAAGACGATCAGTGATAATTTTGTGCTGACCGCCTGGAAAGGGGTCGTCGCTATAGACTTACTCATGAAATGTCTACACGAAGCCAGACCTTATGAGCAACAGAAGGGATCTGCGGATGAACTCTACCGATATCATTTCGAAAAACTTATGAAATCCCTTAAAGGGAAAAACGGCAGAGTGGAAGATGCCCTCAAGGCTGTCCGGAAGGACTTTGAGGCTTTGCCGAAAACGGGCGAAAAGAAGCCGTTAATAGGGGTCATCGGCGAGATCTACGTACGGAGCAACAGATTCTCGAACGAGGACCTCGTCAAAAAGGTAGAGGCCCTCGGCGGCGAGGCTTCGGTGGCCACATTCGGAGAATGGATCTTCTATATCAACGCTATGAGTATCAGGAGATCGATGAAAGGGCGGGAAATCTTGGCCACAGCGAAAGACGGCCTGAAAAGATTATTCCAGATAAGGATAGAGAAGTGCTATTCCGGTCTTTTCAAAAAATACGTGAGAACTCTGCACGAGCCCAGCACAAGGCAACTCCTGAAACTTTCGGCTCCGTATATTCCGGATACTTTCCAGGGAGAGGCGGTACTAAGCGTAGGGAAGAGTGTGGAGCTTTCGGACCTGGGGGCATCAGGCATCATCAACGCCATACCGTTCGGATGCATGCCGGGCACCATCGTTGCCGGAGTGATGCAGGCAGTTAAGAGGGAATACGACATACCGTTCATAACCATGCCGTATGACGGCACCGAGTCTCCCACCAATGCCACGCAACTTGAGGCGTTCATGGATCAGGCGAAGGTCAAGCACGCGAAGGGATGTGGGCGAGGTTAGCAGGTCAGCGATGAGAAACGGTCAAATGGGTGTTGACGAACAAAAAAAGAGGTGTGGCGGAGTTTCCGCACCTCTCTGACATGCCTCGTATTTCACCTGCTTTCATTACTTAATGGTTTTATACTCTGCCAGCTGATAAGAGGCCCGCAGGTTTTCCCTGGGGTTCATACCTTTTCTGTCAAATCGCAGGCTGCTCTGGAGATTCAAGGTTTTATCGAGTTCGGCACGCGTCAGCGCGCCGATGCGGATAAGGATCTCACCCAGAAGTTGACGGCTGAACTTCTGGTGCTCCAGAGCGAGTTCAAGATCCTGAGGCAGGATTAATTCGTCAGCGAGCAGGAGAGTACCGAGCGGAACTTTTTCTTTAGTGTTTTTTACGACTGTCTCTGCCAGGCTTTCCATGGAAGACCTCCTTCGTTATAATCCCTGTAATTGTGATTTGCCCCGGGAGAACCTGTTTCTCTAGCAGGGGGGGCTTTACTATTATTTTTAGTATTACACATATTTTACTGTTCTAACTTGCCCGTGTCAAGTAAATATTGAAAAAACTAAAAAATATTTGTCACAGATGGGCTGTTAATAGTCTGATATAACTATTTGATAAATAAAGATTAAGATGAGCAGATTGTTGTTCCGAGATTGGTTGCAGTTGAAT
>JBLMWN010000076.1:0-4534 GCA_050257255.1 Betaproteobacteria bacterium
CTCAGGGGAGAGGGTAGGTGAGGGGTGGTCCTTGCGGATTACGGATCGCAGATGGGTCGCCTTTGCGATAACTCTTGCGCTCGTCCTGATCCTCGCGGGCATGGCCGTGGCTCAGGAACACGCCGGCCACCAGCCGGAGAAGCGGGCTGAAGCCCCGCCCGTCATCACGCTCAGCCCCGACAAGGTACAGCTCATCGGCGTGCGCACGGCGCTTGCCGAATACCGCTCGCTGGGCAAGCAGATCCGGACCGTGGGCAAGATAGAGCCTGACGAGACCCGCCTCGCTTACGTGAACACCAAGGTCGCGGGCTGGATAAAGAAGCTCTATGTCGATTACACCGGCAAGGAGGTCGTGAAGGGACAGCCGCTCCTGTCGATCTACAGCCCCGACCTGGTCACGGCGCAGGAAGAGTACCTGATAGCGCTCAGGGCCGCCGGATCGGGTCCCGCGGGAGGCGGCAGTGAGATCGAGGCGTCGCGCAAAGAGCTTATCGAGTCGGCAAAGAGGAGGCTGCAGCTTTGGGACATCACGGACCAGCAGATTGCCGAGCTCGAGAAGACCGGCAAGCCGAAGACGGAGATGATCATTGAAGCGCCCCTAAGCGGCATCGTCCTCGAAAAAATGGTGCTCGAAGGCGGGTACATCACGCCGGGCATGAACCTGTACAAGATCGCCGACCTCTCGAATGTCTGGATCATTGCGGACATCTATGAGTACGAAGTGCCCCTTGTCAAGGTCGGCCAGGCTGCGCGGGTGACCCTGCCGTACCAGTCCGGCGAGGCCTATCGCGCGAAGGTGAATTATATCTATCCTACCCTGGACCCGGTGAGCCGGACCGTGAAGGTGCGGGTGGCCATGAAGAACCCCGGCCTGGCGCTGAAGCCGGAGATGTTCGCGAATGTCGAGATCATGGTTTCCTCCGGGGCGCGGCTCGTGATCCCCCGGGAAGCCGTGCTCGAGTCGGGGTTACGCCAGATCGTCTATGTCGAGAAGAAGCCCGGCGTGTACGAGCAGCGACAGGTGACTCTCGGCCTGCGCGGCGATGACTATGTGGAGGTCCTGAAGGGGATCAAGAAGGGCGAGCGCGTCGTCACATCGGGCAACTTCCTGATCGACTCCGAGAGCCAGCTGCGGTCGGGGCAGTAGCGTTTTGAGTTGTGAGTTTTGAGTGTTGAATAAAAGACAGAGAGCAGTTTTTAGTTTTAAGTGGTGAGTTTTGAGTTTGGGAACTAATAACTAAGAACTAAAAACTAAGAACTGGGTTTAAAATGCTATCCAAAATCATCGAGCTTTCTGCTCGCAATAAATTTCTCGTCTTTCTTGCCGTGGGTTTCCTCACGGGCTGGGGGATCTGGGCGGTGTACCATACGCCGCTCGACGCCATCCCCGACCTTTCGGACGCGCAGGTGATCGTGTACACCGAGTGGACGGGCAGGAGCCCGGACCTGGTCGAGGACCAGATCACCTATCCCATCGTTTCGACTCTCCTTGCCGCTCCGAAGGTGCGCGCGGTGCGTGGAAAGTCCTTCCTTGGGACTTCCTTTGTGTATGCGATCTTCGAGGACGGCACGGACATCTACTGGGCCAGGAGCCGCGTGCTCGAATATCTCCAGGGCGTCCAGGGCAAGCTTCCCGCGGGCGTGACTCCCCGGCTCGGTCCCGATGCAACAGGGGTGGGATGGGGCTTCCAGTACGCCCTCGAGGACGAGAGCGGCAAGCACGATCTTTCCCAGCTCCGCTCGCTCCAGGACTGGACGCTCAAGTATGCGATCGAATCCGTGCCAGGCGTGTCCGAGGTCGCGAGCGTGGGCGGGTTTGTGAAACAGTACCAGATCACCCTGGACCCGAACCGGCTCGCCGCGTACAAGCTTCCGCTCATGAAGGTGATGGAGGCCGTCCGGCGCAGCAACCGCGATGTCGAGGGCCGCGTGGTTGAGTGGTCCGGCAGGGAGTACATGGTCCGCGGCCGCGGGTACATCCACGACAAGTCGGACATCGAGAAGATCGCCGTGGGCACCGACGGCAGCGGGACGCCCATCCTGATGCGCGACATCGGCGCCGTGCAACTCGGCCCCGAGATCCGGCGCGGTGCGGCGGACCTTGACGGAAAAGGCGAGGCGGTGGGCGGCATCGTCGTGGTCCGGTTCGGCGAGAACGTTCTCGATGTGATCGACCGGGTGAAGGCCAAGATCAAAGAGATCAAGCCGTCCCTGCCAGAAGGGGTGAGGATCGTCACAACCTACGACCGGTCCGAGCTGATCCACGGCTCCGTTGCGACGCTGCGCGAAGAGGTGATCAAGCTGGGCATCGCCGTGAGCGCTGTCTGCATCGTTTTTCTCTTCCACCTGCCGAGCGCCCTCGTGGTGATCCTGACGCTGCCGGTTGCTATCCTCATCTCCTTCATCTGCATGTACCAGCTCCACATCAGCTCGAACATTATGAGCCTGGGCGGCATTGCCATTGCCATCGGCGCCATGGTGGACGCCTCGATCATCATGGTCGAGAACGCGCACAAAAAACTCGAAGAATGGGAAAAAGCGGGCATGGTCCACGGCTCCCGCGCGGACGTGATCATCAACGCAGCGAAGGAGGTGGGCCCTTCCCTCTTCTTCTCATTATTGGTCATTACCGTAGGGTTTTTGCCGGTCTTTACGCTTGAAGAGCAGGCGGGGAGATTGTTCAAACCCCTGGCCTACACCAAGACTTTCGCCATGCTGTTCGCGAGCTTCCTGGCCATCACGCTTACCCCGGTGCTCATGACGCTCTTCATCAAGGGCAGGATCGGGCACGAGGACAAAAACCCGATCAGCCGGTTTCTCGTCAGAGTCTATCACCCGGTCGCCGGGTTTGCGCTCCGGTTCCGGAAGCTCGTGATCATCGCGGCAATCGCCATCGTCGCCATCACCGTCTTTCCGTTCACGAAGCTGGGCTCCGAGTTCATGCCTCCCCTGTATGAAGGCACGCTCCTGTTCATGCCGTCGTCCCTGCCCGGCGCCTCCATTACGACCATGAGCCAGGTCCTGCAGGCCGAGGACCGGATCATCAAACAATTCCCCGAAGTGGAGCGCGTCTTCGGCAAGGTGGGCCGGGCCGAGACGCCGACCGATCCGGCGCCCCTAGAGATGGTCGAGACAAACGTGACCTTGAAGCCCATGAGCCAGTGGCGGCCGCAGTTCAAAAAATGGGAAGACCTGCGCGATGAGATGGACGGCGCCCTCTCCATGCCGGGCGTGGCCAACACCTGGACCATGCCGATCATCGGCAGAATCGACATGCTCTCCACCGGGATCAGAACGCCGCTGGGAATCAAGATCTTCGGCCCGCACCTGGACGAAATCGAGCGCATCGGCCTCGACCTGGAGCAGGCCCTCCGCACGGTGCCGGGCACGCGCAGTGTTTATGCCGAGCGGGCGAACACGGGCTACTTCCTCGATTTTGACATCAATCGCGACGAGATCAGCCGTTACGGGCTCCTGGTGGAGGATGTGCAGGAAGTGATCGAGTCCGCCATCGGCGGCATGAACCTTACGACCACGGTCGAGGGCAGGGAACGGTACCCGGTAAACATCCGGTACGGACGAGAGCTGCGGGACGACATCGAGAAACTCCGGCGTGTGCTCGTGCCGGTCATGGGCGGCGCCCAGGTGCCCCTGGGCCAGCTTGCGGACATCAAAGTCACCCGCGGGCCGGGCATGGTCCAGAGCGAAGGGGGCAGGCTCACGGCCGCGGTCACGCTTCACATCGCAGGCAGCGATTTCGGCGGTTACGTGGAGCAGGCGAAGAAGACCATTGCGGAGAAGGTGAAGGTCCCGACGGGGTATACGCTCCAGTGGAGCGGGCAGTACGAGTACATGGAGAACGTAAAGGCCAAGCTCTTCTACGTGATCCCGCTCACGCTGCTCATCATCATTGTGCTTATTTACTTAAATACCCGATCATGGCTCAAGACTACTATCGTGCTGCTCGCTGTCCCTTTTTCGCTGGTGGGCACAGTCTGGCTCCTCTACATCCTGGGCTACCACATGAGCACGGCAGTCTGGGTCGGCGTGATCGCCTTGGCGGGCCTCGACGCAGAGACCGGCATCGTGATGCTTCTCTACCTCGACCTCGCATATAACCGCTGGCATCAGGAAGGCAGGATCAACTCGCTTCGCGACATCGAAGATGCGGTCATGGAGGGCGCGGTCAAGAGGATCAGGCCCAAAATCATGACCGTTTCGGTGATCCTCGCGGGCCTCGTGCCCATCTTGTTCTCATCCGGCACGGGCGCGGACGTGATGAAACGGATCGCCGCTCCCATGGTCGGCGGTGTCATTACCTCAACGATTCTTGAACTCATTATCTACCCGGCGATTTATGTGATCTGGAAGGAGCGAGAGTTGAAAAGCCAGTGACGGGACACCGGCAGCGGACGGAATGAAGAGTCGCCGCAGGCCATTGATCCTGAAAACGGCAGTTGGACGCTGATGAACGCAGATTCACGCAGATAAAACCAGAGTATAAGGTTAAAAGTCGACTCACCATCAAGGCGAT
>JBLMWN010000077.1:0-15084 GCA_050257255.1 Betaproteobacteria bacterium
CGTGATCGCTGCCGTGGCGTCGAGTTTCCGCGAGAAATCGATCAATGCCCAGACTGTGGTCATGGGCGAGGTGGGACTCGCCGGCGAGGTGCGGGCCATCAGCCAGGCCGAGGCGCGGATCAAGGATGCTGCCAAGCTCGGGTTCACGCGCTGCATCCTTCCCATGCTCAATGTCGAGAAGATGGAAAAAACTTCGGCGCTCAAGAAGATGGAACTCATGGGCGTGCGCACGGTCGAAGAGGCCATGGAGCGGCTGTTCTGATCAAGCGGCAAACCGGTTCTCGCTCTATCACGCCGTCGTTTTCATGTCTTGAAAGACTTCAGATCCTCTGATACGCTCAAAGCAAGAGCAATCCCCAAAACATACTCCTTGCCGGAGAAACGAGCATGGCCAACGAAGACCTCTCAAAACTGAAGATCGATAAATCTGCGGGGACGTTCCGGCGGAAGCAGAAAATCCCGAAAGCGCTGCTTGCGGCCATAGGCGTGGTGTTCGTTCTCCTGACCGTCATCATCTTTGTCCGCAACCGCTCCGTCGGGGTGGACACCGTCGTCGTTTCCCGCGTCTACCCGTCGCAGACCTTTACACTCCTCAACGCGAGCGGGTATGTGGTCGCCCAGCGGAAGGCTGCCGTTTCGTCGAAGGCCACGGGACGCCTCGAATGGCTGGGCGTGGAGGAAGGCAGCAAGGTCAAAAAGGGCGAGGTCATCGCCAGGCTTGAAGACCGCGACGTGGTTGCCGTCCAGGAGCAGGCCGCGGCGAACCTTGAGAATGCGAAGTCGGCGCTGACGCAGGCGCGGGCTGAGTACGATGATGCGTCTGTGAATTATACGCGGTCCAAGGACCTCCTGGCCAAAGGGTTCATATCCCAGATGGATTTTGACACTGCCGATGCACGGTACAAGCGCGCGGTGGCCGGTGTCTCCGGCGCGCAGTCGGCGATCAATGCGGCGCAGGCCGCGCTCAGGTCGGCCGAGGTGGCCGTGGAATACACGCGTGTCCGGGCGCCCTTCGACGCCGTGGTCCTGACCAAGGACGCCGACGTCGGGGACATCGTGACGCCTTTCGGAGCGGCGGTCAACGCGAAAGCGGACGTCGTGACCGTTGCCGACATGTCGTCGCTCCAGGTCGAGGCCGATGTGTCCGAATCAAATCTTGAAAAAGTGAAAAAGGGCCAGCCCTGCGAGATCCAGCTCGACGCACTGCCGGACAGCCGATTCCGGGGAGAAGTGCACATGATCGTGCCCACGGCGGACCGGTCAAAGGCGTCGGTCATGGTCAAGGTGCGCTTTCTTGACAGGGACTCCCGCGTCCTGCCCGAGATGAGCGCCCGCGTCGCCTTTCTCGAGCGAGCGGTGGCAAAGAACGAGGAAGCGCCGAAAACAGCGGTGAACCCGGCTGCCATCGTGGAGAGGGACGGGAAGAAGTCCGTCTTCGTCGTGAAGGATGATGCCGTTGTCCTGACGACGGTCACGACCGGAGAACCCATGGGAGACCTGGTAGAGATCCATGAGGGCGTCAAACCCGGAGACAAGGTCGTGGTGAATCCTCCCGCCAAGCTGAAGAACGGTTCAAGGATCACCATCAACGTACGCTGATGAACGATTGCGCGAAGACCATCGTCGAGGTCAAGAACCTCGTCAAGACCTACCGCCGCGGAGCACAGACCGTGCCGGTGCTCGAAAACATAACCTTCGACATCTGCGAAGGGGAGTTCCTGGCCCTCATGGGCCCGTCGGGGTCGGGCAAGAGCACGCTGCTGAATATTCTCGCCGGCATCGACAAGGCGGACAGCGGGGTCGTCACGATCGGCGGCATCGACATCGCGGCCCTGTCGGAGTCCGAGATCGCCCGGTGGCGCTCGGTGAACGTGGGGTTCATCTTCCAGTTCTACAACCTCATCCCCGTGCTCACGGCATATGAGAATGTTGAGATGCCCCTGCTCCTGACGGGGCTGTCCCGCAAAGAGAGGCGCCAGCACGTGGAGACGGCGCTCGGCGTCGTGAACCTGACCGACCGCATGGACCACTATCCGTCGCAGCTTTCAGGCGGGCAGCAGCAGCGGGTTGCGATCGCCCGCGCGGTCGTCACCGATCCGACGATCATCGTTGCCGATGAACCCACAGGAGACCTGGACCGCGTCTCGGCCCAGGACGTGCTGGAGCTCATGGCGCGGCTCAACCGGGAGTTCGGAAAGACCATCATCATGGTCACCCACGACCCCCGCGCAGCGGAGCACGCGCACCTCCAGCGGCACCTGGAAAAAGGCGTCCTGAACGATGTTCATTCTTAAGCTCATCATCCGCAATGCCTTCCGCCACAAGCTCCGGACGCTCCTGACCATCATCGGCGTGGCCATCGCCATCATGGCCTTCGGGCTGCTCCGGACACTGGTGGGCGCCTGGTACGCCGGCGTCGAGTCGTCGTCCGCGTCCCGGCTCGTCACCAGGAACGCCATTTCCCTCGTCTTTTCGCTGCCCATCTCCTACAAAGACAAGATCCGGTCGGTGCCGGGCGTCGCCGCGGTCTCTTATGCCGACTGGTTCGGCGGCATCTACATCAGCGAGAAGAACTTCTTCCCCAATTTCGCCGTGGACGCCCGGACCTACCTCGACCTCTATCCCGAATTCGTCCTCTCCCCGGAACAGAAAAAGGCCTTCATCGTCGACCGCAAGGGATGTGTGATCGGGCGTAGCCTCGCAGAGCGGTTCGGCTGGAAGATCGGCGACGGGGTCACGCTCAGAGGGACCATCTTTCCCGGCCAGTGGGATTTCGTGGTGCGGGGCATCTACCGGGGAGCGGAAAAGAGCACCGACGAGACGCAGTTCTTCTTCCACTGGGACTATCTGAACGAGACCATGAGAAAGACATCGCCGCGCCGGGCCGACGTGGTCGGCATCTATGTAGAATCGCTTGTGGACCCCGATCGCGCGGCGGAGGTCTCGCTGGCGATAGACGCGATGTTCAAGAACTCCCTTGCCGAAACGCTTACCGAGACGGAACGGTCGTTCCAGATGAGCTTCGTGTCCATGACCCAAGCCATCGTCGCCGCCATCCAGATCGTCTCCTATGTGGTGATCGTCATCATCATGGTCGTGGCCGCCAACACCATGGCCATGACGGCCCGCGAACGGATCTCCGAATATGCCACCATGAAGACCCTTGGGTTCGGGTCCTGGCACATCGCGGGCGCGGTCTTCGGCGAGTCCGTCGCCATTGCCCTCCTGGGTGGCTTTTTCGGTATCGCCCTGTCGTTTCCGGCCGGCGGTTGGATCGGCGCGGAGCTGAAGCAGTTCTTTCCCGTGTTCTCGATATCGGCCATGACGATCTACCTCGACCTGCTGGCCGCTGTCGTGATCGGGACAGTAGCCGCCCTGTTTCCAACGTGGCGGGGAGCGACCATCAATATTGCAGACGGGCTCAGAAGAATAGGGTGATGTGAAGCAATTCCTAATTTTCAAAATTTGGAATTTTGATATCGTTTCGATTTTCGATATTAGGATTTGTAATTTATATGGCCATTCCTTTCTCATACAGTTACCGGAACCTCGGCACCCGCAGGCTCACCACGGCCTTGACCGCCTTGGGCATGGCGCTCGTGGTCTTTGTTTTTGCGGCAACGCTTATGCTTGCCGAAGGGCTCCGCAAGACCCTCGTGGAGACCGGGTCCTACGATAATGTGATCGTGATCCGGAAAGCCTCGGAAACAGAGGTGCAGAGCGGCATCGACCGGCAGCAGGCTGCCGTGGTGGAAACACAGCCCGAGATCGCCGTTGGCAAGGACGGAAACCCGCTGCTGGCCAAGGAGATCGTCGTCCTGATCAGCCTCCTGAAGCGGGGGACCGACAATCCCGCCAACGTGGTGATCCGGGGGATCGATCGCGCTTCTCTGGCCCTGCGGCCCCAGGTCCGGCTCATCGAGGGCAGGATGCCGAGGCCGGGCTCATCGGAGATCATCGCGGGAGAAAGCGTGGCAAAGAGGTTTGAGGGCGGCGGCATCGGCGAAACGGTCCGGTTCGGCATGCGCGACTGGATGGTCGTGGGCATATTCGCGGCCGGCACGACGGGCTACAGCTCCGAGATATGGGGCGACGTGGACCAGCTTATGCAGGCCTTCCGCAGGCCGGTCTATTCGTCGATTCTGTTCAGGCTACGCGACTCATCGGAGTTCCAGGCCGTGAAGGAGCAGATCGAATCCGACCCGAGGCTGACCCTGGAGGCCAAACGGGAGACCCGATACTACGCCGACCAGTCTGCCATGATGGCCACGTTCCTGCGCATCATGGGCATCACACTCACGATCATCTTCTCCCTGGGCGCCATGATCGGCGCCATGATCACCATGTATTCCGCTGTCGCGAACCGGACCGCCGAGATCGGCACGCTTCGTGCCCTTGGCTTCAGCAGGCGGAGCATCCTGGCAGCGTTCCTTGCCGAGGCCATGCTGCTCGGTCTTGCGGGCGGGTGCATAGGGCTCTTCCTCGCGTCCTTCATGCAGCTCATCACCATCTCAACCATGAACTGGCAGACCTTTTCCGAGCTGGCCTTTTCCTTCGCGCTCACGCCGAACATTGCGTGGTCATCCCTGCTGTTCTCGCTCGTGATGGGGCTCATCGGGGGGGTGCTTCCCGCGTTCCGGGCCGCCCGGCTGAACATCGTGGACGCACTCCGGGCTTCGTGACGACAGAACACCGGAAGTGAGCAATTTGATTTGTTTTGCGCTTTTGTCTGTGGTATCCTGTCTTCACCATGGCCATCGGCAGACTCTGGAAAACCTTCGGAACGAGAACGGGAATGGTGGTCCTCACCATCCAGATCCTTCTCGTTCTGCTCTTCATCTATTTCTATTCTAACTACCATTCCAGCGACCGCTGCGTGGCCTGCCATGCGGACAAGGCGAAGATGACCGGCCTCGGCTATCCCGAGTTCGCCATGACGCGCGAGCAGGTCCAGAAGGAATCCCGGCATCCGAATACCGAGTGCCGCGACTGCCACCTCGGCAACGGCCTGTCCGACGACCCTGCCAAGGCGCACAAGGGCATGCTGAAGCTCATCGTGCTGGACAACGATTTGAACATCATGCCGCGCAAAGGTCATGTCAAGCAGCTCCTCCCCTCGGGCGAAGACCGTCAGCGGAACATGCTGCCCCGTCTCGCGGACGGCTCCCTTGACTATGACGTGGGTACGCTTCTGTGGCATGACCGGAATACCCTTACCCTCGGCTACGATCCCGCCATCGCGCAAAAGACCTGCGGCAAATCAAGCTGTCACCCTGAAGAAGTGAAACAGTTCAGCACGAGCATGATGGGCGCGAACTTCCGGCAGCGCTCCATGCGGGTCTGGAACGATATCCACGGCCCGAATAATTGAGGGCCGTCCTTTGCGGACACCCCGCCGGTCGGCAGGGCGGAAGGCGACAGATTCTCCTTCGAGAATACGAAAAAGATCGTTGAACAGATCAACCTCCCGCTTTCGCACGAGCAGGCCATTGCCAAGCAGAAGGCGTGTAACATCTGCCACGCAGGCTGCCTCGACTGCCACTATGCACCCACGCGCGAGAAGGGGGTACACGCGTTCATCCGCATACCTCCTTCGCCGAACTGTACCGGCGGCGGAAGGAGTACCTTCGTGTGCCACGCGGGAACAATGGAAAGAAGGCGCGGGGACAGCTATCTCGGCAAGGACTTCTCCGAGCCCGCGGGCCTGCCCGAGGATGTTCACGTCGCAAAGAAGATCGAGTGCGTTGATTGCCACCAGACCGGCCCGGAAGGCATGGGGCATGTCGAGCGGAGTGCCACGTGTCAGGACTGCCACATCGAAGTCGAGCAGGCCATGGCAGCGAGCGTGCATAAGAACGTGACCTGCGCGGCCTGCCATGTGAAGATCCTGGGCGGATACGAAATGACCTCCTGGGGACCGGGCATGATCGAGTCCAAACCGAACCCCTTCAAGAAGTATTCACTGTATTACGGGCCGCAGGGGCCGCCGATATTGATCAAAGACCAGAACAACAGATGGATGCCCGTGAAGATCTGGCCGAACAGCGTCGGCGGCATCAAAGAGACGATTGCGCCAAAGCCGGGGCTTACGTTTCGCTGGCCAAAAGGAGAAACGCACGATGCTTATGCCCAGCTCGGGACTTTCAACGTTCCCGGCGGGAACAATAACTATCTTGCCTGGATACAGGTTGAGGAGGTGGCACATCCGCTTGGCATGTCGCGCACGTGTAAAAACTGCCACGGTTCGGAGACTCAGGTCGCGAATGTGACGTGGCGCTACTTCGACTCCCAGGGCGCCGAGCCGTTCACCGGAACCCAGAAGGTCGTGGCCGGCAGGAACGGACTCCAGATAAAAGACATAAAGGCCACGTCAAAGATCGTGCCCATGGAAGGTGGAAAGACGGAGTACTTTGCCGCCTGGATCCATCTGGGCGGCATCTGGAAAACGAGCGGAGATTATTCAATTCCAGAGTCCGACCCTGTGAAGTATCGTAATCTGGAGAAAGGAATCCGCGATGCACTTGCACGGCTTGATGCGATCGACAAAAAACTCAGGGTACGTGAGGCGAATGGCGAGGATGTGAAGAAGCTCCGGCGCAGGTGGAAAGAGGCAAAGGCAGCGGTCGTACATGATCCGGGAAGCGCGAAGATGATAGATGAGATTTTCACATCGACACAGTAATCATAGCAGCCGTTCACAGGGCGATGGAATACGGATTCCTCGGTTGCATTCGGAGGCAGAACATCCATGAAAAAAACGATCATGATCCTGGGCTATGCCTTCCTGTGCGTCATCGTGCTCGTTGTCGCCGGCGTAGCGAGCGTGGCGGTCATAGGAAAACGCCTGGACAAGGAGAGCAAGGCCTTTGTCGATGCCGCTGTCCCGGCAATTGTTGCGGAGTGGGATATCGCAGAACTGCAGAAACGCGCCAGTCCTGAGTTTAATGCGTCCGTGGATTATGATGACCTCGCAGACGATTTCGAAACGCTCCAGCAGATGGGGAAGCTGGTGGAGTATAAAGGCTCGATCGGAGATTCGAACATAACCGTCTCCTTGAGCGGCTATGAGATCACCGCCGATTATACTGCGAACGCGGATTTCGAAACGGGGTCAACGGAAATGCAGATCTCGCTTATCAGACACAGCGGGCAGTGGCAGATCCTTGACTTTACGGTAAGCCCCGAAGCATTCACCGAGAGAAAAGACGTTATCTGATGAACACACTCGTTAAGACCATCGAAGTCCTCGGAATCATCGCTTTCGCCCTGACGGGGTTCTTTGCAGCGCGGAAGAAGGGGATGGACCTCATCGGCGTCTATTCGCTGGGCATGGTCACGGCCCTCGGCGGCGGGTCGCTGCGCGACATCATCCTGAACCGCCACCCCCTGTTCTGGATCGAGCATTACGAGTATTCCGTCCTTCTTCTGGCACTGTCGATCATATCAAGTCTTATAGCGCAGGACATCTTCGATAAAAAGAGCATGGTGAATGTCGTGCTGGCCCTCGATGCGCTGGGCCTCGGCTCCTTCAGCGCATCCGGTACGTCGCTTGCCGACCATCTGGGCTGCGCCATGTTCATTTCTTCTCTCCTCGGCGTCGCCACGGGCGTCTTCGGCGGGGTGATGCGCGACATCGTCTGCAATGAAATCCCTTATGTATTCCAGAGAACGGAGCTGTATGCCACCTGCTCATTCATCGGGGCCTGGGTGTATCTTCTGGTCGTCCGCTCCTCCGGCAACGATATCATGGCAGTCGCGGCCTGTATCGGGATGACATTCGCCTTGCGAATGATCGCGCTCCGGTATAAAATCAAGTTGCCGATATAAATGCTGTTGATGCGCGCATGACCGTCAAATGATATTTGGGGCGCGGGAGGCTGATTTGCCGTATGTGAACATCAAAATTACCAGAGAAGGAGCTACGACGGATCAGAAGGCGCGGCTGATACAGGGTGTGACGAAACTGCTTGTTGAGGTGCTGGGGAAGGATCCGCAAACCACGGTCGTTGTCATCGAAGAAGTCGATACAGACAACTGGGGCATCGGCGGCGAGAGCATCACGGTGCGCAGGAATCGGAATCAAAAAGAGAAAAAGAAGTGATGTGTGCGGGCGGGTTTCTTCTCCTCCGGTTCACGAGCGGGCCGGCATTGCAAGGAGCAAAGCGGCGGAGCAGTCTAACGCGACGGCCCTCAGACGCTCCACTTCAAGGAATTCGAGAAACTGCTCGCGCCGATCAGGGGCCTTGCACCGTTCAAGAAGCAAAGACTGCGCAATGTGACGGTATGCGGCATTGAGCACCAGCGGCATATCGGTCTGGCGGCAGAAGTGACTACCCCATGCACATTGATCATAAAACCACAAGAATGTCCTGCCGCGTCGGGTGCGGCGCATGCTGCATTGCGCCATCGCTTTCGTCTCCCATTCCGGGAATGCCCCGAGGAAAACCGGCCGGGGTGAAGTGCGCGCAATTGACGAAGGAAAATCGCTGCGCTATCTACGAACAGGCCGATCGTCCAGATATATGTGATTCGTATCAGGCAACGGAGGAATTGTGCGGCCCGAGCCGCGACGACGCGCTTCGGCTGCTGACAGAACTCGAACGGATCACGGGCGATGGCCGAGCATGATGCAGCGAGCAAGCCGCGTTTCTGCCCCGGACACGAGGCAGAGAGGATGTTTGACAGACCATGGCTGAAACGATATTTAACCAGAGGGACGCTCAATCGGGAGATAAAAAAAAACGACTTCTCATCGTCGTGGACGGCGATGGAGCATATCTCTACTACACAGGCATTCTGCTGCAGCACCTTGACTATACGATCTATACTACGAAGACAGCGGAGGAAGCTCTGGAGGTCATGAACATTTCGCTGCCTTCGCTTGTTCTGACCGAAGTCAACCTGCCGCGGATGAACGGCATGGAGTTCCTGAAACAGCTCAAGCAGAACCCCACGACGAAGTCGATTCCCGTGGTCGTCTATTCGCTGTCGAAAGATCCCGCGGTCAGGGATGCCTGCCTGCGCGGGGGCGCGGCGGCGTTTCTTGCAAAGCCGGTCGATCCTGACGCCCTGTATGCCGCAATTCAGAAGTCGACGGAAGCAACGCCGCGCAGTTATATCCGGCTCAACACCTGCCTGAAGGTCATCATCGGCGATGAGACTGAAGCAGAGACCGCCTCAATCGAAGACTGCGTGACGGCGCTTTCGGAGAACGGCATGTACGTGAGCACAACGAGAACGAGGCCAACGGGAGCGCGCGTGCCGATTACCCTGTCTCTGGGCAGCGCAACGATCAGAATCGAGGGAATGGTGCTGTACAGTTTCGACAGGAGCAGGGGGCCGCTCCGAACTCCGGGTATGGGCATCAAGTTCGTCCGCATCGGGCCGCGAGAACAGGCGCTGATCAAGGCCTTTATTGAGAAGCAGATCACCAGTGGCCTGCCTCAGACGCCGCATGCCGGCCAGTAGCTCCGGACCGGGCATTGCTCCCGGGTCTGCCGCTCGGCAGCGTCCGAAGGTTTTGACGGCAAGCGCGGTCCTCGTCGCTTCATTCGTAAAAAAATTCCAAAGCCATGATGCCCCATGAATACTGCCTTTATTGCCGTGTTACCGCTGAAAAAAGCTTGACAGAAAAAAGCATTTTTGATAGTGTTGTAGCCGTTTCAACGGCGGACGGGGCATTTCCTCAACGCTGTTTGATACCTCAGGACAGGGTATTGTCCCGGGATTCTGGAGCAAAGGAGGGTACCTGTTTGGCTAAGGGTAAAGTAAAGTGGTTCAATGACGCCAAAGGCTATGGCTTCATTACCCAGGACAATGGCGAAGATGTGTTCGTACACTTTTCGGCCATTCAAGGCGACGGATTCAAGTCTCTGAAAGTGAATCAGGAAGTTGAATTCGAGGTTACCAGCGGGTCCAAGGGTCCGCAGGCGACGAATGTCGTAAAACTGTAAGCATCACGGTTTCCGGAATTTCATCCCCAGCTATTATCGGCCCCGGCTGTGTTTTCACAACCGGGGTTTTTTATTTTCGGGTTGTTACTGCTTCGGCTGTTCTGACGTCGAGTCATCGGTGTTGCCGGCTGTGGCGTGCGGGCGCGGCGGCAACTTGCTACTGCGCATCGGCAGGAGCCTGACGTTCCCCCTCTTCCGGCTCCGGTTTGGCCGGTACCGGTTCCGCAGGCTTATACCGCGTCGGACTGTAGTTCGGATCGATCTCGTAGGCCTTCTCGAAGTTTTCGCGCGACAGCTTCCGGCTCTCACCATCCTCCCCACTCCTGCCCTTGAGATAATAGGCATATCCCAGGTAGTAATAGGGTTCTGCTTCGGGAGAGATCGATGCAGACTCCTCGAATTCCACTATGGCGGCGTCAAAGCTCTTCGCCTTCAGTTGGGCAATGCCCTTCTCGATGTGTTCTGCTGCTGCCTTGGTGTCAAAGAGTTCCTCTTCTGCATGCCCCATGAGGGGCGCCAGTCCAAGCAGGATCGGCAGAACAAACACCAATGCTCGATTCGTTCCCATGGAAAGCCTCCTCTCTTATCACGTCTACCATAGCATAGTGGCCGCATTGCTGTCAACCATCATGAGACGTTGCGGTGTCAGGGCCACCACACATACAGGAAGTGCATCCCTGGTTCTGCAAGCGCGCTCATGTCGATGTTGATGAGGTCCAGGGAGTACACATTGGCGCGATACTCGCCGGGGCGGAAGTACGTCACAACAGAGGCGCGCTCGAGGTTCGCCAGTTTTTTGGCGTCTTCCAGCGCATCATCGAGGTAGCCGATCCCGTCGATGAGACCGGCGTCCTGCGCCTGCCTGCTCGTGTAGATACGGCCGTCAGCAAGTTTCTTCACTGTGTCGACCGGGAGTTTGCGCTCGTCAGCGACAATGCCGACGAAGCGGCCGTCGAGCGTGTCGATGATGTTCTGGAATAGGGCCTTTTCTTCGGGGGCAAGGGCGCGAAAGGGAGAACCCATGCCCTTGCGTTCCCCCGAAGCGATCTCGATGCTCTGGAGGCCTATCTTCTGCATGAGTCCCGTGGCATCGAGACGGAACATGATGACGCCGATGCTGCCGGTCACGCTGGTGGGCTGGGCCGTGATCCGGTCGGCAGCCAGCGCTGCATAGTAGGCGCCCGATGTCCCGACGTCCATGATATGGGCCAGGACTTTCGCGCCTGTATCCTGCTTGAACTTCTTGATCTCATGATAGAGCACGTCCGAGGCCGTCACGCCGCCGCCAGGGCTGTTGATGCGCAGCACAACGGCCTTGACGCTGCGGTCCGCCCGGGCCCGGTCAAGTTGTTCCCGAACG
Organism: Betaproteobacteria bacterium; assembly: GCA_050257255.1. Taxonomy (GTDB): domain Bacteria; phylum Nitrospirota; class UBA9217; order UBA9217; family UBA9217; genus JAJYKN01. The sequence goes on from JBLMWN010000077.1 coordinate 11,314, forward strand.
CGGGCAAGGAGGCCGGGACGTTTTTTGGTGCCGAACAGCGATTCGCTGTCCTGGCTCGAAATGAACCCGGAGAGTTCAAGAAGCAGAATCTTGTCGCGGCCTTTGCCGGCAACAACCCGTTCGGTAAGGGGCTGCACCTCTTCCGTCACCGAAACCTTCAGGAGGGTGCAGCCAGTTGAGGCAAGCAGGAGCAGAAGCACAGGGAGCGCGAGAACGTTTGTTTTCATGAGTTCTCCTTTACCGGAAGGCGCATATGCGCGCACTAATCATGATCGGCCGGGATGCACTGAGACACGGCACGATTGTAAGGAAAATAAACGACTTCCATCCGCCTCCCGAGCCCGTCCTTGATCGAACAGGGCAGGCTCTCTTCGGAGGCGGCTCCGGGGCGGATTTTTTTACAAAAAGTATCAAGGATTGGTCCGGATGTCGGCCCTGCTATGGAGCTCGGCAACGTACTGATCGAGCTGCCGCCCGACCTTTTCATCCATCAGGATTTCAACGATGTTTTTCTGGACATCCTGAAAGCTTTTCCCCTGATACTGGGCAGCATGGGCTTTGTAATAGCTTTCCGCTTCTTCGCGGGTCACCCGCACGAAGAGACCGACCTTCTTCTCAACAAACTTCTCAACGAGAAGCTGCTCGCCGAGCATGCGGGCGAGTTCCTGCTGCGTCACACCCACTGAGTTCAGAAAATCAGTGAATGCCGCTTCTGAACCGAAGCGTTTCCTCACCTTTTCGACGTCGGCGTTGATCTCCTGGTCCGACACATCAACGAACTTGAGCCGCCGCGCTTCCTGTACCAGCAGCCGCCTCGTGATGAGCCCCTCGAGCGTTTCTGACTCCAGCGCTTTCCGATCCTTGCCGGGCATGCCCAGATGCTCGTTCCAGGCGAGGGCTTGGGCAAGCTCGCTCGCGGTGATCACTTCATTATTCACGGCCGCTGCGATATGGTCCACAAGCTCAGCCTCTGCGGCACCGTGGAGCGCGAGGAAGAACAAGGACGATACGAGAATGGCAGCAAGATGAGATGGGCGGATCATACGTGATTTATCACTCCGGAGACTTCTGATACCTCAACCCCTTCGGGTCTTTATAACTCCTCATACTCTATAATCTCTCTTGGCTCGCTCTACTCTTGCTTCAGGTCCGTCATCGTAACGCCCTTAACGTACTCCACGACCTTGTCACGCTTGATGGTCTGAAGCTGTTTAACGATCTCGGCGATCCTGAGAGCGTTGTTTAAAATGGTTTGGAGCCGTTCCGCCAGGTGCTTATCCCGATCACCGTAGCGTTCGATCAGCAGCTCGATGTTGCCGATAATGGTCGTGAGCGGGTTATTGATCTCGTGCCGAACGGTGATAACGATCTCTCCAATAGCCCCTAACCGCTCCGCCTTCAGGAGCTTTTCTCTCATAAGTTTTTGTTCCGTCATATCCCGCGCCGAAATCTGGTAGCCGACAGGCACGTGTTGCCTGAAGAGCCTGCGGGCGCCCATCTCAATGAAAGCACGGCTGCCGTCCCCTTTGATCACTTCAAATTCGATTACTTGGCGCGCGGTAACGCCTTCACCACGGAGCATCCGTTTCGCCGTTTCAACGCCTCCGGGCGTCAGAAAATCGAGGATGCTCTTTCCCACGAGCTCACTCTTGGTACAGTCGGAAAATTTTTCCGCCGCCTTGTTCACCGCCGTTAGCGTGCCTGCAGTGTCTATGGTAAAGAGAATATCACGGGAGTTCTCGAAAAGGTCCCAGAACTTTTCGCTCGATTCCTTTACCTCGGCATAGAACCGCAGGTTTTCAACAGCCATTCCGAGCTGGTTGCCGATCGTTTCCAGCATCTGGAGGTCAGAAGACTTGAGCGTAAAATCCTTTTGAGGATAGAGGAAGATGACACCGAGGACGATGCCTCGCGACTTGACGGGAATTATGATGTGGGAATGGGCACGGCTTTCCGTGCTGCGCGTGTGGCGCGCGTCAACGCAACCTTTCTCGGTATAGAGAATCTCGCCTGTCTCGGCGACCATGCCGCAGAGGCACTCGCCCATCCTGATCGTTTCCTCCTGCTCAACGAAAAGCGGCGGAAGGCCTTTATGCGCCACGAGGCGAAGGGTCTCCCCGTCGGAGTGGCAGAGGAACACGCCGCCCCGCGGCTCCAGACCCACAAGGCTCTCTAGAATCTTGTTGAGTGATCGGGAGAGCATTTCCTTCAGGCTCGCGGCTTGACTCAGCGTGAGGGCAACGGCGTCGATGGCGGCCAGCTCGTTCGTACGGTCGAGCAGCTTTTCTTCCAACTCGATATGGGAGCGTTTGAGCTTCAGGGCCATCTCATTGAAGCGCCCTGCCAGCTGGGCGATATCGCCTGCTCCCTGCAGTTGTATTTGATAATCGAGATTGCCTTGACTGATCTCTGCTGCGCCTCTCCACAAATCCTTCAGGGGGACGGCGACCTTGCGGTGAAGGTAGAAGCCGAAGCCGAGCAGAAATCCGAAAGAGGTGAGCAGGACCAGCAGGAAGAGGAGCAAGACACGGTTTCGCAAAAAGTAAAAATAATCCGCAAGCTTGTTCGTCTGCGCCGCCCGTTCCTCGTTGATATGGTTCTCGACATCCCGCTTTCTCATCGACAGGATGCCGTCTATCTCGTTCACCAGGATCTCCGCACGCACCCGGTCTTTGCCGGTCGGGTCGGTGAAGGTAAAGATTCTGTTCGCCCGCTCATCCAGCGCTTTCAGATCGAGGCGCAGGGAGACGGACAGAACACGGCCCCCGGCGCCCGCATCGGTCATCATGAGATACTCGACCTTTTTGCGGGCCGAGGCGCGTGATGCCAGATAGGCGTCACGGTACCGGGAATCCTTGCCTGCAAGGTAGTCTCTGACGCTCGTGGACATGATGTCCATCTCTTTTACAATATCCCGGATACGACGCATGTTTTCGGATTTCGAGTCAACTTCCGCAATAATGGAAGAAAAAGAGGACATCACGTTGTTGAGAGACAGGACCATGATGGCCAGAAAGAGAAGCATTCCGATTCCGACAAGAGCGATGATTTTCCGATGTATGTTCATATGTTCCAGCCTTGACCGAACGGCCGGACCGAGCGATCGGCGCGGCGCCGTCGATTCTGATAGCGAAATAATACCACCTTCGGCACGGAGAGTACAGGGTACACCGTGAAACGATGGATGAAGCGGGCTTCCCGCAATGGTTTAACCATGAACTCTGAACTCCGTAGCTTGTAGTTTATCACAACCTGTCAAAACGTGTTGCCGATGTTAAAATGGATCTCTCCCGGGCTTTCACCGGGGAGCCGGTGGATCTTCTGCCCGTAGTCGATCCGCAGGGGACCGATGGGGGTGCCGTACCGGATACCGGCGCCGTAGGAGGAGCGCAGGTCGCCGATCTTGATTTCCTGCCCAGGCCAGACATTGCCGGCATCGGTAAAGAGAACGAACCCGAAGCCTTCGCCGGGGCGCCATCGGAACTCGATATTGAAGATAGCCATGCCTTGTCCGCCCTGCGGGATCAGGTTGCCGTTCACGTCCCTGACGCTGGGGCCGATGGAGTCCTGCGTAAACCCGCGCACGGTTGTACTGCCGCCGACGTAAAATCGTTCGTGGAGCGGAACCTCGGACGTGTTGCGGAAAGGCCAGGCCGCGCCTGCCCGCGCTGATAGGGCAAGCACGGAGGATTTCACGGGCAGGAACCAGCTGCCCTGCACGGTCAGCTTGCTGAAGTCGGCCTGGGACCCCAGCTCCCGCAGCGCATCTTT
>JBLMWN010000078.1:0-8258 GCA_050257255.1 Betaproteobacteria bacterium
TGTTCTGGCCCTCGCGGCGAGCGGTCTGTTGAAAGTAGGCGGGCATTAATCATATTCGGAACAGTATCTGAAAAAAACATTATCGCAGGGCGGCTGAGAAGCCGCCCTTTTTTTGGTGCGCCCGCAGGGCGCGCTCTCCTTTACTTTTTTTGGAATCTGCTGTATATTTGTTACCACATTGTTCTGAGTGCTGGTTGATCAGGGTCAAGCACAGATCATGCAGACGATATAATGCGGACGGACGCGCCCGAAAGCAAGGACTGAATGAACGTTTCGGGAGAGTAGGCTGACAGGGGGCATAGTGTTCCCGTCGGCCTTTTTTATTTTCGCCAACGGAGGATCTCTTGGAAGTTTCGGAATTCTTTCTCAAGCTGCTCGTAATCCTGCTCGTTGCAAAGTTCTTCGCGGAAATATTTAGCAGGTTGAGCATTCCTTCGGTCCTGGGTGAGGTGGTGGCGGGACTCATTATTGGACCCAGTGTTTTGGGGTTCGTATCTCCCGAAGCTACCCTGCACCTGATTGCCGAGATCGGTATCTTACTGCTCCTGTTCGAGGTCGGGCTTGAGACCGACGTGGGCCAACTTGTGAAGGAAGGGGTCCGGTCAACGCTCGTGGCGGTGACAGGGGTGGCTGTTCCTGCGGCACTTGGGTTCTGGATATCGTTTCACTGGTTTGGGATGGCGATGATACCGTCACTCTTCGTGGGCGGGACTATTGTGGCCACGAGCATCGGCATCACGGTGCGGGTGCTGAAAGACCTGAACCGGCACAACACGCGGATGGCGCGGATCGTGCTGGGAGCGGCTGTTCTGGACGACGTCATAGGAGTTGTCGTGCTTGCGGTGCTCTACGACTTCGCAGTGAAGGGGTCAGTGAGCATCCCTGCGACGGTCCGGATACTCGTCTTCATCTGCGCCTTTCTTCTGCTCGCCCCGGTGCTGGCAAAACTTTTTGTCCCGTTTATGGCCAAACTGGCGTCATCCGGACAGACCAAGGGCATGATTCCTACGCTCATCATTTCGATGATCCTCGGGCTTGCCGTCATATCCCACAAGGTAGGAGCGCCGGAGATCCTGGGGTCTTTCGCCGCCGGGATTGCCCTGGCACGCCGCTTTTTTCTGCCTCTCGGGGCAAGCATCGATCATTACAGCCATCAGCTCGCGGAGAAAATAGAAGAGAGCATGACGCCCGTCATCGATCTGTTCGTCCCGGTGTTCTTCGTCATGGTGGGAGTCTCCATCAACCTGCGTGCAATCGACATGTCCTCGGCTTCGTTCTGGGCCTTTGCCGGGACCCTGACCGCAGCCGCCGTGGTCAGCAAGATGGTCAGCGGCATTTGGGCCCATGGCGGCTTTCGTGAGAAGCTCTCAACAGGCATAGCCATGGTTCCCCGGGGCGAGGTGGGACTCATATTCGCCGAGGTGGGGAAACGAAGCAAGATTTTCGACGATGCGGCCTATGCCGTTGTAGTATTCGTTGTGGCCCTTACAACCCTGCTTGCTCCATTGGCAATGCGTCTCATGATGAGAGGGGACGGAGAAAAAACCTGACGCCCATCGGGAGCAATGGAAAAAAGTATGGTCCTGTCCTGGCTTGAGTTCATCCTATGCGCCGCGCTGATTGTCGTCTCCGGGACGAACCTGTCCCGATATGGGGACGTGCTCGCTGAAAAGACCGGACTCGGCAGGGCATGGATCGGCCTCATCCTCATGGCAAGTGTCACGTCCCTGCCCGAGTTGATCACCGGTATCAGCTCCGTCGCCCTTGCAAATACCCCCGATATTGCCCTTGGAGACATCATGGGCAGTTGCGTTTTTAACCTGGCGATCATATCCCTTATGGATATGCTTCATGGTTCTACTCCCATATTTTCCAAGGCTGAGCACGGCCATATTCTCTCAGCGGGTTTCGGAATGGTTCTGATCTGCATTGCCTCTGTTTCGATCCTTGCTAATGACCTTATCCCATCTCTCGGCAACATCGGCTTATATACCCTTGCAATCATCGTGATCTATGGCATCGGCATCAGGAGCGTTTTTCTCTTCGAGAAAAAAAAGATAGCGAAATTCGTGGATGAAATGGCTCAGACCCTTCATTACGAATACATCACCACGAGGGAAGCGGCGATCAAGTATCTTCTGAACGCCGTCGTTATCATTGGCGCGGCCACGTGGCTGCCGTTTATCAGCGGTAGGCTGGCAGCGGCAACGGGGCTCGGCCAGAGCTTTTTCGGAGCCGTTTTTGTTGCCATAATCACATCACTCCCTGAATTGGTTGTTTCCATTTCAGCTCTTAAGATCGGCGCAACAGACATGGCCATCGCAAACCTCTTTGGAAGCAATATGTTCAATATCTTCATTCTGGCCGTCGACGACATTGTTTATGTCAAAAAACCTCTCCTGTCTGCTATTTCCACAAACCATGCTGTAACAGGATTTATAGCGGTGCTTATGACGGGGATTGCCATTATCAGTCTGACATACCGTCTGGAAAAAAAGCCATTATTAAGACTTGGCTGGGATGCTGTCGCCATCCTTCTGGCGTATGGTGTGAACATATACCTGCTCTACGCGCTGAGGGGAAAGGGATAAAGCCGATACTAGTAATTTCACCAATTCCGTCCTCCAAGGCCCTTAAGAATACCCATACCCCGTCTATTATGGACATTTTTTCTTAAAGATGATAACCTTATTACGCATAGATTCTCCATCCACGTACGACCTGTTGTCCTGATAAACCAACGTTGATAAAACCGAACCTTCAGACCAGAGAGGGATTGATGAAAAAATTGTTGATGGTTTTGGTGATCGTTGCTGTAGCTAGCGGGGCAGGTTATCTGATTTATAGGGCATTGGTCCCTAAGAGCAGCAAAATGTACGAGCAGTATCAGGCCTATATAGCGACCATTGATCAAGCCCAGTATAGTACGAATGCCAGCTATCGGTGGGAGGTTGATGAGGGAATTCGCACCAGGCAAGCCGCACTGGCGTCCGCTTATAATGCGGACAAGAGGCCCGATAAGGCCATTGTTCTTCTGGAAGGGCTGATTGATTCTATGAACAAGCAGCAGTACGTACTCAAGAAGAAAGTCAGGCGAAATTCCGGACAGGTGGCATTGGTGGCGATCTACTATGCAAGGCTCGCAGATTCTTATGGCCTGAAGCACGATGAAGAGAAAAGGGCATGGGCATTGCAAAAGAGCAAGGAGTATGAGGCGGAAGCCGCCCAGCTTGAGAAGTGTGGCAAGTAGTAGTCCGAATCCGCTCTTCCCCCAGCTGAAAAGCGGAGCGCAGTCGGTACGCGTCCGCGTGCGCAGGTCGCAAGTCCTAATGTCCTATCAACCCCCGTGCACGATTCGGTCGCCCATCATGCTCATTCCCCGTTCACACATCACCCCCATTGTTCTTTCGTTGCCTCTCTTACCTGACAATGACCCTGTGGCCAGTGACCTCGAGAACCAGGACTACGATGATCGCAACAAAGAGGACAAGGACTAAGGCGTCGATACCGTCGTCAGCGCCCGCCTGAAGCGAATCGAGCCGTGATGCAAACTGATGAACCTGCTCATCGGAAAGTTTATTGATCTTCGCCAAGGCCTCTTCCGAAGAGAGTCCGTAGTCCATGAGGCGCTGTTTGATCACTGTTGATTCCAAAGTCTTCTGGATCGATGTCATGTCGGCCTGCCGTGCGACGCCGGCCTGACCGTTCGGAATGAACATCGCCCATCCCTGGGCCGGCAGGGTAATGAGCGCCATCGTAAACGCAAGATAGAAGGAAAGCAGTGTGAAGAATGTTTTTTTTTCAGCATGACGATTGTCTCCTTTCATGATGAAGTTCAAGGTGTTAAACGCCAGGCGCTGAGCAAATTCTCATGAGGAAGACTTAAGTTTCAGTGCTCCTCAAAGATTAAGCTTATTACATACTTTCATACACAGTGCCCATTCACAAAGAGGCGGTTTATTCAAAGGTTCTGCTTATCAGTAAGACGGATAAAAGAGGGAGAGGTTACATAAATGAATCGTTTCAGTACAGTACTGCTGGGTCATACGTTTTTGAGTTATACGCCCTCTTGTTACCCTCATTGTTCGTTGTCGGGCTCGTCCCGTCGCGTTCGCTCCGCCATGACCCTGTCCCCACGTCTTTGCCCACTAGAAATCGTTAGCCGTTCTATGTTACTTACCATTGATTTATAATTATACTGAAGACAAACAGCGTTCTAATTATACCTTGCTGACATATCTTTGCTCTTGACAAACGAGAACGCGAGCAGAATAATAATATAGTAGTTGATGGAGTTGATTATGGAAAAAAATAGTTTTTGGTCTCCCTATCTAGCCGGTATCGGTATCGGCTTGACCCTTTTGGCATCGTTTGTCATCGCAGGCCAGGGGCTGGGCGCATCACGCGCATTTACCGTCGTTGCGGGGACTGTCATGAAAGAGATACTCCCTGGATATACCGCAACCCTTTCCTATCTCTCGAAATACCTCGAATTGTCTCCTTTCAAAGACTGGACCGTTCTTGAAGTAAGCGGACTGGTTCTCGGCGCGTTCATCGGCGTCCTCCTGAGCCGCGGTTTCAAGATCCGCTTCGACAAGGCCGAACGCATGAGCATCAAGATGAGGATACTGACGGCATTCGGCGGCGGGGTAGTCATCGGTTTTGCCAGCAGGCTCGCACGGGGATGCACGAGCGGCGTTGCACTCACCGGCGGCTCTCAGTTTGCCCTGTCAGGCTGGGTCTTCGTCATTGCCATGTTCGCCAGCGGTTTTCTGTTCGCCGCAATGTTCAGGAGGTTATGGTCATGAGCGCGCCTTTACTATTGAGCGAAAACGTCAACCTTATCATGGCCCTGTTCCTGGGCGTGTTCTTCGGCTTCTTTCTCGAACGGGGAGGATTGGGAAACCCTCACAAGCTGACGGGGGTTTTCTATCTGACTGATTTTGCCGTACCGAAGGCCATGTTTACCGCGATTCTTGTCGCCGCGACAGGGCTTTGCCTGCTATCGGATCTGAAACTCCTAGATATGAGCAAGATCTGGATCATACCGACGTTCTTCTGGCCGCAGTTGGTTGGAGGTGCGCTTTTCGGGCTCGGTTATCTTATCAGCGGATATTGTCCCGGCACGGCAGCGGCAGGCCTTGCCTCCGGCAGGCTGGATGCACTGGTAACCATGATCGGCATAGGGGCGGGAACCCTGTTGTTCGCAGCGGTCTTCCCGTTGTTTGAAGGGTTCTACAAGACGACCGATATGGGAACGCCGACGCTCCCCGAATTGACGGGCATGAACCACTGGATCCTGATCGCGATCCTGTTCGTGATTGCAGGCTCCATGTTTTATGCCATGGAACGGTACGAAAGAAGGAGTATGCCCTCATCGTCGAAAAAATCTCGAACGACCTTTCTTGATTCGGGAACATCATCGGCCACCCGTTAAAAGAGAGAAGAGAGATACCTGGTTTACTCAATGCAGTCCCGGCCCTGTTTGCAGATTAATTCAGAGGATCATCCCGCGTTTCCATCCCTCATGCAATAAGCCTCCCATTGACACCCTGAACGCGTCGTGCTACTATCAATCCATGGGTTTTTCCCCCCGAAATGAAGGAAAACATGAAATGTTGAAAAAAAACGCTCAGTATGTTTGAGCGAAACGTGGTTTTGCTGATAGAGCAGAAAGAATGCCGGATATTACGGCACATCTAAATCAGCACCTCAATCAAGGAAGGGAAGGAAAATATGAAAAAAATCACCGCTGCATTGCTCACCCTGTCGTTGATCATTTCGATAGCCGCTCTGCCCGCGTGTAGCACCATTAATCCCTACACTGGAGAGCAGCAGACATCCAAGGCTACCAAAGGTGCTGCCATAGGCGGCGTTGCCGGCGCTATTTTAGGTGCGGCGACGGCTAGCAGAGGGGATCGTACGAAAATGGCGCTGATCGGCGCCGGCGTCGGCGCCGTCGCCGGCGGCGGTGCTGGCTATTACATGGATGTGCAGGAGACCAAATTGCGCCAGAAGCTGGAGGGCACCGGTGTTCGTGTGGTGCGTGAGGGCAACAATATCCGCCTCGTGATGCCGGGAGATGTCACCTTTGAGACCAATAGTGCCAGCCTTGATTCCAAGTTTTTTGATGTGCTGGATTCCGTTGGGACGGTGCTGAATGAATACAAATCCACGCTGGTCACCGTGGCGGGCTACACCGATAACACTGGTCCCGCCGACTATAATCAGAAACTTTCGGAGCGACGCGCTTCCACCGTGGCCTTGTATCTCAACGGCAGGGGTGTGGCCAAGGAGCGTCTGGCGGCCATTGGTCACGGCGAAGCAAAGCCTGTTGCCAGCAACGGTACCTCTGAAGGCCGTGCCAAGAATCGCCGTGTCGAGATAACGCTGGACCCCATCACCAAATAATCTTTCTTCTCGGGCAGGCAGGGCCTGGAAGGACGTTTTGCGGCGCTATTTTTTAGCCGTGGCAATCTGCTGTTACAAAAAATTATTTCTCTCTTTTCGCTTCTGCCTGTGCTGTTAGAATATACTATTTCTACGGGGTGAATCTACTCGGTGATCCTTACTGGTTCCGCCTGTACCAGACCTCTAGGGGGCTGTCCGGCCAGGATGCATCAGAGAGGCGGGATCAGCACAGTATAAAAAAGGGCCACCGTCTTTCGATGGCCCCTGGAACTGTTCATTCGGCTAATTCTCGCCGTGTCTTCCCCTGCCGTGACCTTTTCCACGTCCTGGCCCGCCACCCTCAGCTCTCGGTTTATCCCAGTGACGTTCCCGCTCCCAGGTCCGCCAATTTTTTTTGACCTGGCCGTAGGGTATGCGTTCATGTCCGGGTGGAACATGGCGGTACGCAGGCGGCAAGCTTACTAAAGCTCGTGGCACCCGCCTGGGGCCGATGGCGCGCCACGGCCCATTGTAACCATTGGCGATATACCATCCTCCACGGTACGGCCGATACCAGTACCCGTGGTAGAAGAAAATATCCACTTCGACGCCAGGCGGATAATACACATAGGTGCCGGGTATCACGATCAGGGCAGGCGGGGCGGGAATGACTAGCCCGGGCAGGGGAACGTTGATATTGACGTTCACCTCGGCGTTGCCCACTGCCGGAATAATGAGGCCGAGCGCCAGAAGCACGGCGCCGGCCCCGAATGCGCTAAACAATAATCTCTTCATCATGCAGCCTCCTTCTTATTTTTTATTATTAGACACCGCTCGCGAACATTCGTTTACAAAATTGATGGAATGGATGCGCTTAGCGGCGTTTTTATCTTCTTTAGTTTAATTATTGCATCTGTTAGCTTTTTATGCAAGATATGCACGTTGAGGACCTTTCGAATTCAATGGGGAAAACGTCGAACTTAGGTATGAAAAAGGAATGACGATAACCTGCAATCATCAGCGGCCAAGCCTCTATTCCTCATTGCTCTCTTCGGCTTCTTGCTCCTCTTTTTCAACGATGCGCTCAGGCTCGCTTTTTACGAGCAGAATAGAGCAGGGCATCTTCCGGATGAGGTCGTCATTGTCCCTGCCGAAGAAAAAATGCTCCAGTCTTGTTTCCTCATGGGCGGGGAGGACAAGGAGGTCGATCTCCTCCTCCCGAATCACCTTCAGTATCACGTCAAGGGGTTTTCCTTCCAGGATCAGCTCCCGGATGGCCATGCCTTGCTGTTTCTCGAGGGTGACAATGTCATGCAGGTCCTTGCTGGTCTTCTCGATCAGCTTCTGGTAGTCCTCTGCCAGGGACGGCAGGGGGAGGTTCCATCCTTTGATGCCGAAGGGATTGTAGATTACATTCATCACGAAGAGCTCGGCACTGAACTGCCGGGCGAGCATCACACCGTAGTGCACGATTTCGCCACAATATGATACAATCCTGCAGATGACCAGTATTTTTTTTATTTTTTTCATGGTAGGCCTCCGGTCTTCCCCCCTGATCTAACCTTACCGTGATGACCGCCCGTGGTCAAGAAGTACTGCATCGATGCGGACATGTCTTCCGGGGAAGCGCATGTAACGGCATACTTTATGTCACAAAGAAGCACAAATGCGCACTGTATATAAATCTGTCGTTTTTTTCCCATGCGTTTCGTGGACATCTTCGTGGTGCAGAGATTTTATCCGTGACAACCCAGTAATTCGAGCAGTTCGTGTTCATGTTCCGCTGCCGGATCATTTTGCCCCTTTTCCGGACCTGTCCTGGTCAGAAAAAAAATTCGCATTTTCCCTTGACATTCTCCTCCCATTTG
>JBLMWN010000079.1:0-5526 GCA_050257255.1 Betaproteobacteria bacterium
GGAGAGTTCTGGAGCCTGAACTACGGTCAGATCTATTCAACCCTTGACCGTCTCGAAAAGGAAGACCTGGTCACCTATGACCGTCAGGCCCAGGACAAGCGGCCGGACAGGAAGATCTACAGCATAACCCGGAAAGGCAGAAAGGAGCTTGACGAATGGCTGTCCGCACCCGTGAACCGCGTGCGTGCTCTGAGGGACGAATTTTTCATCAAGCTGGTGTTCATGGACAAGAACAACCCCGCCCCTGTCCTGGACCTGATTGAAAAGCAGAAGGCACTCTATCTCAAACAAATGAACAAGCTCACGCACCAGAAAGTGGAATTAAAGAAAAAACCCAAAGCCCCCGATGCGCTCACCACGGAACTGCTGATGGACGCCGGGCTCTTTCACGCAGAAGCCGACATAAAGTGGCTGACGTTGTGCGAATCAAAGATCAAGGCGGCTATGAAAAAATAAAATATGGTTCAAACCGTTCAATCCGCTTAAACAGTTTCAACAGTTAACTCATAGGGAAACCGAGGTGGTCCATGATCGAGCTGAAGAATGCCAGTAAGAAGTACCAGCAGGGCAGCCGGGAGGTCCATGCGCTACGGGGTGTTTCGCTCAGCATCAAAAAAGGCGAGTTCCTGTCCGTCATGGGGCCGAGCGGCTCAGGCAAGAGCACGCTCCTGAACCTGATCGGCGGACTCGATCAGCCGTCCGAGGGAGAGATATTCATCGACGGGAAGCCTCTCCACGGCATATCTGACGACGAGCTGACGCTCATCAGGCGCAGGCGCGTAGGCTTCATCTTCCAGTTCTTCAACCTTCTCCCGATCCTCACGGCAGTCGAGAATGTCAGTCTCCCCCTGCTCCTTGAGGGTACACACTTCTCCCGGATCAGGCCGAAGGCGGTTTCCCTTCTTGAACAGATGGGGCTTGGCGCGCGCGTCGAGCACAGGCCCGAACAGCTCTCAGGCGGCGAAATGCAGCGGGTGGCCATCGCACGGGCCCTCATTACGAACCCTGCCGTGCTCCTTGCCGACGAGCCTACGGGCAACCTCGATTCCCACACGAGCGAGGAGATCTTTATGCTGCTCAAGTCCCTGAACGAGCAGGGCCAGACAATCGTTATGGTGACGCATGATTCCCGCGCTGCCGCTTACGGATCGCGCATCATCACGCTCAAAGACGGCGCTTTGTCCGAAGACATTTCGCTCGGAGGACAGGCAGCATGACCCTCACCAACCTCCTCCGCCGGGTCAGTGTGAAGCATATCAGGCATCAGAAGGCCAGGGCCGTCATCGCGGTCTGCGGCATCGCCTTGGGCGTGGCTTCGATGGTTTCGATCGACATCGTGAACCGGAGTGTGCTCGTGTCGTTCGAGGAATCCGTCAATCGCGTCGCAGGCAGGGCCGCGCTCCAGATCACGGGGGCGGAATCCGGGTTTCCGGAGACCATGCTCGACCGCGTGCAGGCCGTGCGGGGCGTGGAATATGCCCTGCCGGTGATCGAGACGAATGCGAGCTTCTCCGAAGGGACGAACCGGTCGTTCATGATCCTGGGAGTGGATTCGCTTCAGGACCACCAGATCCGGAGCTACAAGCTGACAGACGAGAGCGCCGACATCCCCGATCCCCTGCTATTTCTCGCAAAGTCAGATTCCATCCTTCTTACCAAGGCCATGGCGGACCGCGAGAAGATCAAGATCGACCAGGCGGTGCGCATCCAGACGGTTCAGGGGATCAAGACCTTTTATGTCCGCGGGCTCCTCAATCCCGACGGGCCGGCCGGGGCCTCGGGCGGTGACATCGCGGTCATGGATGTCTACGCCGTGCAGAACGTGTTCGGGAAAACCGGCAAGATCGACCATATCGACGTGAGCTTCCTTCCCGGGGAAAACCTCGACGTCATGAAGCAACGCATCCAGGCGGCCCTTCCCGAAGGGTATTACGTCGATACTCCGGCGGCCAGGACGAGGCAGATGGAAACCCTGACCATGCGGTTCAGGCGAAGCATGGGCCTGGTCAGCTTCATGGCGCTCTTCGTCGGCATGTATCTCATCTACAACACCGTAGCCATCTCGGTGGTGCAGCGGAGGAAGGAAATCGGCGTTCTGCGCGCCCTCGGCGCAACGCGGGGCCAGGTCATCAGGCTCTTCCTGGGAGAGACCGCCCTCTTGTCCGGCCTGGCCTCGCTCCTGGGCATCGGCCTCGGCGTCGTTTTTGCGAAATTGACCGTCGGTGTCGTGGCTCAAAGTCTGACGGACGTTGCGGTGCGGGCTTCGGTCTCCGAGCTCTCCTTTTCCTGGAGTTCCTTCGCCGTGGACACGGCCATCGGGGTGGGGGCGAGTTTTGTCGCGGCCCTGTTTCCCGCTTTTTCCGGCGCGCGGATCACGCCGGTCTCGGCGATCCGGGAGCTCCCCTACTCCGACGACCGGTTCCTGCTGAGCAAAAAGATCAAGCTGGCAGCCTCAATTCTTGTCGCGGCGGCAAGCGCTCTTTTCCTGGTTTACCAGGCCGCCGATCCCTCGTCGCAGATCAGGAACAGCGCCACGGTGTTCCTGGTCATGCTCTTTCTCATTCTGGGCGTGTCCCTCTTCAGTCCGGTTTTTCTCAGGCGTTTCATTCTTTTATTCCACCGTTCTCTTTCATCTCGCCTGGGCGCACCCGGCAGGCTTGCGGGCCTGAGCCTGCAGAAAAACATTTCGAGGAACTCCGTGGCCGTTGCCGCCGTGTTTTACGGGATCGCCCTTTTCGTCGGCTCTTCCGGCCTGATTTACAGCGTGCGCATGTCCCTGGTCGACTATATCGATTCCATCATCCGCGCCGATATCCTCATCAGCTCCGGCCATCCCCTTGCGACGGGCGGCTCCGCGAACATCCCCATGCCCATGGGAATGGGAAAGGAGCTTGAAGCAGTTCCGGGAGTGCTCTCTGCGGAGCCGTTCCGCAAAGTGTACCTCAATTACCAGGGGAGTCGTATCCTTCTCGAAATGTTCGACGTAGCCCTCAGAATGGAATACTGTCCCGCCATGATCGCCCAAGGAAGCCGGGAGGACATGCGCCGCCTCCTGCCGGGGCAGGACAACGTCGTTGTGAACGAAGGCTTTGCGGCCAGGCATCATATTAAACCCGGCGACTCCGTCGTCCTGCCCACGCCGAACGGCCCGGTCCGCTTTGGGGTGGCCGCAATCGTCGTATCCTATGATTCGGACGCGGGAACGCTCTGGATGGATATGAAGACCTTTCAGCGCCATTGGCAGGACAGCGTTGCCGACATGTTCGAAACACGCATAAAACCGGGAGCGGACCTTGCCGCGGTCCGGGAGGCGATCCTGAGCCGCTTCGGGAAGGAACGGAAGCTTTTCGTGCTGCCGGCACACGAGTTCAGAGAGGAAATCCGGAAAATGCTCGACCGCATGTTCATGGTGAATAATGCGGTGATCATCATCACGCTCATCATCGCCGGTTTCGGCATCATCGTCACCCTGATGGCCTCCGTGCTCGAGCGCACACGCGAGATCGGCGTGCTGCGCTCCATCGGGATGAAAAGACGCCAGGTGGCGGGAGTGGTCATCATCGAGTCTGTGCTGCTGGGCGCCGCAGGCGGCGTGCTCGGCGCGGCAACGGGAATTTTGGCCGGTTGGCTCAATGTTGAAGGCTTTTTCCGCCTTGATTTCGGCGCCAACATCGCCTACCATATTCACTATGCATCCATCGTCCTTGCTGTTGTTCTTGCGGCCGGCTTGGCCGCCCTGGCCGGACTCTATCCGGCATGGCGCGCGGCAAAGACGAATATCGTGGAGGCGCTTTCTTATGAATAACGAAATCCAAGGACGGAAGTCAGAAGTAAGAAGTCAGAATAATGATGAATTCAGAGAGCTATCTCCTTGGCTGTCCATCCTCAACAGTATTCCCGTTTTCGCTCTTCTCACTTCTTACTTCTTACTTTTAGCTCCTGCCTCCCCGGCCCTTGCCATGAGCGGCCGCGAGGTCTACGAGAAAGTACATGAAGTACGCTCGAAGTCACTTGACCGGAAGACCGAGGCCACAATGATCCTCTTCGACAAGGGCGGCGGCAAACGAACGCGGACACTCACGGAGTACAGCAAGAAGGCTGATCCCGAGGCTTACAAGGTACTCGTGGTATTCAAGTCTCCCCCTGACCTGAAGAACGTCGGGTTCCTGATTCATGCGCACACGTTCGCAGACCGCGACCTCTGGGCATATTTCCCCGAATACAAGCGCGTCCGGCGCATTGCAACGAGTTCCCAAGATGACTCGTTCTTCGGATCGGATTTCTCGTACGACGACTTCGGCGGCCCGCCGAATCTCGACGACTACAAGTTCAGCATTCAGAAGGAAGAAGTCATCGACGGCAAGCCCTGTTACGTAGTCGAAGTCACGCCGAAGATCCACCGTAAATACACGAAATACCTCGCCTGGGTCGCAAAAGACCTCTGGATTCATCTGAAAATCGAGTACTACCAGGACAAGGACATCTATCGCCAAGGAGTGTTCAAGGACGTCCGGATCATCGACGGCATACCCACGCCGTTCAAGATCAACATGGAAAACAAAAAAACGAATCATCGGACCGAGCTCACGATCGAGAGCATCCAGTATCATACCCATTTTTCGGATGATCTCTTTTCGCAGCGGTCGCTGGAACGGGCGGGGAAGTGATACTATTGTTGATTGTTGATTTCGGATTGCCGATCACTTGCCATCTCTCCGTTCGTCATTCCTGTGAAAGCAGGAATCCAGAGTACAAAGTTTTATTGGATTCCGGGTCAAGCCCGGAATGACGGCTTTAGATGACAGTGATGAAGGAAAGGGAATATTATTTTGCGAGTCTGCTTATGCGTAGGGTATCTGGTATTTATAACTGCCGTGCTGTTCATAGTTCCTGCTGCACACGCCGACGATAACCTCTCTGTTTCCGGCAGGCTGGATCTGCGCGGCGTAGAACGGCAGGATCGTGACAGCGTTAGGGAAGACCCGAGCCTTGAGGGCAGGATTAAGCTCGATTCCATAGGTTCTCAATGGCGCTTCCATTCCTGGCTCGAAGGCGGATGGGACGGCACAGTCAGGAGACCGGCAAGAGATCACTCGCTCTTTAAGAATTATGACGAGGTGTACCAGAGCAATTCACCCTATCTGGAGTTCAAGGAACTCTACGTTACGCACTCATCGGGAGCTCTCGATCTGCGTGCGGGCATTCAGCGCTTTGCCTGGGGAAGGCTCGACGAATACCCGCCGAACGATCTCTTGAATCCCTGGGACTATACGCAATTCCTCAGAAAGCCGCTCGAAGACCGGAAGATCGGCGTCCCGGCCATTTCTGCGACGTCGAATAAAGGCGACTGGACCTATGAGACCGCCTGGGTTCCGGTACTCGTCCCCTACCGTCTCCCCCTGCTCGATGAACGCTGGGCAGGTTCGTCTGTGGCATCGACGATAGCGCAGATCGTACCGAACGCGAAGATCACGCCGCAGGAGCCTGACCTGCCTGACCACAGGATCGAGAACAGCAACATCGGTC
>JBLMWN010000080.1:0-4156 GCA_050257255.1 Betaproteobacteria bacterium
ATCAAAAGCTTTTTTGCCCTCACCCCATGCGAAAATTTCCGGCAGACGACCGAGTCCGAGGGTGAAGCATTTCGGATGTCCGAAGCCCGCAGGGCGAGTTTCCGAAATGTACCGAGGACGACCGAGCATGCCGGTAAAAATTTTCGCCGGGTGCCCTTCTTTGGGTCACCTTTCTTGGGCACGCAAGAAAGGTGGCAATATACTGATTTGTTTTTTTTGCACATCCCCTTTGCATTCTAGCGGGGAAGTTCTGCGAGTCCTGCAGACCATGGATGAACCCCGTACCCCGTCTCCGGCAGGGCTTACGGAACGATTCGGCATAAACCCATGAAAAAACTCGGCCATACATTTTTCAGGCAGGACGCCGTTGACCTTGCCCAAAACCTGATCGGAACGATCCTCGTCCATCGCGTTCGCGGCAAGGAATACCGGGCGCGCATCGTGGAAACCGAAGCCTATGTCGGTCCCCACGACCTCGCATCTCACTCCTCCAAAGGACGGACGGAACGGACAGAGGTCATGTTCGGTCCTGCCGGTCATGCCTACGTCTATCTGATCTACGGGATGTACGAGATGTTCAATATCGTGGCGGGCAAACAGGAAAGCGCGCAGGCCGTGCTCATCCGGGCTGCCGAGCCTCTCGACGATTGGAAGGCCGATCTCTCCGGACCAGGAAAGCTCACGAAAGCGCTCAGGATCACCCGTTCCCTGAACGGTCTGGACCTGACGGGCAACAGGCTGTTTCTGCTCAAGGACCCCCGATACCGTCCGCGGATCAAAAGGACCAGCCGCATCGGGGTCGATTACGCTAAAGAATGGAAGGACGCCCTGCTTCGCTTTTTCGATGAGAACAGCCCTGCGGTTTCCCGGCGCTCAGGTCAGCGATCGACCTGACGCGGGAACATCCTCTCATCCTCATGAACCCGCCTGCTGTAACTCAACCTTCACCATGAAATCAATAAGAACGACATTGCCGTGATGGTTCACCTGGCCGAAGACCTTGAAGATACCGGGCGCGGGAAAGACGATTTCGGAATCTATTTCCGGGCCGAATTGTTCTTGGGATACGGCAGACGTATAAGCTGCAGGAGTATGTTCGCCTTCGGGAACTTCACCATGGGTGTGCATGAAGTATGTCAGGTCGGAACGAACGATCGCGAGGTGCATCGGCGCGCCAAGGTAGGGTTCGAGGTCTCTGACCGGTCTTCCGTTCTTCCTGATAAGAAACCGCAGCCGCGTTTCCGTTCCAGCCGTGATGCTTTTCGGAGACGACACGAGAGTTGCTTGATACTCGCCGAAGGTTTTCACCCTGGCAAGATCCATAACCGGCTCCGCCATGGCCGGCTGTCCGGAGACAACGATGGACGCTGTTTTGCTGTAAAGCCCATCGGGCAACGCGAAGTCCAGTCCTATGAGATACGTCCCTGCTTTCGGGAAGGTGAAGCGAAGCGGGAACGCCGCTTCCTTCAGCATCTCGTCGGTGACCGGGCCGAGGTCCTCGGGATGGATATGGGCAAAGACGCCTAGGTCCCTGCCGATGATGACGGCATGAAGGATGCGCTCATGATGAATGGTCAGACCCTGCAGCGGCCTGCCCTTCCGGTCATTGAGATAAACGAGCAGCGAAACGGGAGTCCCGGCTGTGATAGCAGCGGGCTTTGTCTCAATGCGTGCAAACGTCTGCGTTCCCGTCCCCGCACGGTGCATGTGCCCGTCGTGAGCGCCCATGTGCCCTCCGGCGGCCTGAATGTGCGCGAGGTGCGCAAAATGGCGCGCGGGAATTTCGTGCTTAAGCAGTCCGACACAAAGCAGCACTGCCGTCACGAGGAATGCCTCGATCCTCACCATGCGCGCTAACCGTACGGCGATCATGTGCCCCTTCAAATCCCTTGTGAAGAACGTGAGAACAAGTCTGCCCAGGCTGCTGACAATCCCCCTGTTCCCCGGAGCACGTCCGGCCCATTCCTGCAAACAGGGCACGCTGACGTAACGGTTGAAAGCGGCGAGACCGAGAAGCACGAGAAACAGAACGATTTTTGCGATGATTATCCGGCCGTACGGTGATTCAAGCAGCGCCTCGACACTGCCCACGTACACCCGTGCATTGTACACTGCGGTAAGGGCGATGATCAAAACAGCAGTCCCTGCAATTCTGGAAAATCTCCGGGAGACCTCGGCGAGGACCGGCGCCGCGTGTTCGCCTGCTTTCACCGTATTCGGCAGAATGATTAGAGACAGAATAAAGAGGCCGCCTCCCCAGACCAGCGCAGCAAGGAGATGAAGCCAGTCCATGATTTCGGTGATGCTGAAATCTCCCGCATCCGATGCATGCCCGGATGCGCTCTCGGTCATGGCGATGATCGCTCCGAGTCCAAGCAGGAGATACAGAAATGCCCGGGACTCGCGGCGCCTCCCGGCCGTGCCCGCAACAACGGAAATCAGCAGAAGGCTTGCCATACGGATGAGCCAGACCCTGCCGAAGTGGGTTTTCAGAATGACCGCAGGAAGCAAGGGAAATACGGACCCGAGAGGCTTGCCGCTCATCTCGGCGGCGTGCGCCAGGAGTTCGGCAATACTGCTTGCAAACATGAGGGCGATGCCTACGCCGAAGTAAAGCCACACAGTGCGGATACGATTTTCCAGACCGGGCAGGACACTGCTTGATGCAGGCGAAAGGACCCAAAGACGGCAGACCAGGGTGCCGAAGAAGAATGCCAGGGAGACGAGTTCGAACCAGAGCGGAATGCTGTAGATATAGAAATTCATGTTTTCATGTCAGCGGCATCATTTGATTGTGAACGCATAGTCGCCCTCGGTCCGGTGCCCATCCCGCGCAGCAACACTCCAGATTACCCGATAGAGGCCCGGCTGCAGGGGCGGCAGGCTTACTTCCAGGAGTGCTGCATCGGAAGGATCTACCTGTCCGTCTCCCTTGTCCACCTTGTTGCCGTTCGCATCCCGAACGATGATCGTGGAAAAAAACGGCTCCAGATCGCTGTCGAACCAGATGCGGACGCGGGTTGGAGCGGCAGAAATGGTCGAGCCTACCCTCGGATCGGCATGGTCGGGGTACGCATGGCCTTGAGCAGCGTCAGGCATGATGGAGAGGAGCACCATGAGAAGGAGCGCGGCCGCAGTCCGGACTTCAGCAGATCGTGTGATTTTTTTCACGGGAAAATCGGCCTCCCTATGCTCTTCGGGAACAGGTCATCAATAAAGAGATGAAAAAGGACGAAGACCCCGGTACCCGCCCCGGACCGCGGGTTCATAGGAATCTCCGCGGCAATACCCAGCTCCGTATGTTTGCCGATCCAGGCGACCCCCGGGTTCACGGTCCCGGTCGTCTGATTTTTGCAGTCCGCGTTCAGGCAGGTCTCCATGGGAAACTCGACGACAGCGACCATGCGGTTGAACGGCTTGCCAAGTCCCACGTCCTTCACGAAAGACTGGAGATACATGAGGCTGTACTGAATAGTGAACGCCCAGGTCAGCGTGGTCGGGTTGCGTTCCCCCTCGATCTCTCCCGTCTGGTCGTTCAACGTGGACGTCGTCTTCCGAACGGGAATATTCGGACCGATGACGCCGGTAACTGCCAGGGGTCTGAGATAGTTCACCGAATCAGAGATGTCGCCGAACCCCTTGCCGAAGAAGAATGCCGGTGAAATGACTGAAAAGGATTCGGATCCCACCTGCCGGGAACCGGTGTTCCCGATCTCATCCGATACGCCCACGGAAAGTATCGTTTCATGCCCGGCGCTCGTGTAGAATTGGTATTTTGCGCTCACCTCAAGATTGCCGAACCCTGTCGCGGTTCCATCGCCCTCGGTGTGGAGCCATTGGTACTGTTCGCCGACGGCTACGCCGAATTCTGGCGTGATGCGCTTGGAATATTCGACGGACAGCGACTGTGTCTGGACCCTCGGCCCTCCTGCTTCATCATTCATTTTCATGGAATTATAGAGCACGGAAAACTCGTCGGAAATGAACGGATCATCCACGGCAAAGGTGGTCGGAAAGAATCGTTTCCCGGCAAGGCCATGGGCGAACGCAGTCAGCGGCAGGAGCAGGGCAAAAACAAGAACATGGCCGAGTACGGCCTTGGTCATTCTGTTGCTATAGTGTTTTGAGATAAGCATGTACCAACCCTTCTTCCCAA
>JBLMWN010000081.1:0-3296 GCA_050257255.1 Betaproteobacteria bacterium
ATCAGTATTGCCGCTGAACCGACGCTTCCCCTGGCGCCGGCAAGCCCGAAACCGGCGAAGACCGCAGCGAGGGATAAAATGGTCATGGGATTTGTAAGCGTCAGGAAAAACGTGGATAGATACATTCCGGCATGCCGCTTCTTCTTTCTCAAGATTGAAAAAAAGTCTATCCTCTCCGGTTTTTCCCTGAACGTCCTGATGCCGAGGAAGCACAGGAGCGCTCCGCCCGCAAGCCTGAGCCAGAACTGGTAGCTATAGAGAATGTCCGATATGAAGGTAAGCCCGAAGGCTGCGATAAATCCGTAGAGCACGTCCGCTGTAGACGCGCCCATGCCGGAGAGGAAACCCGCCCTCCGGCCGTGCGTCAGCGTACGACGCGCACACAGGATGCCGATGGGCCCTAAGGGTGCAGCGATCACGAAGCCGATAATCAGCCCTTTCAAAAAAAATGTAGTTTCCATAGAACGAAATGGCGGTCTATTCCTTTGTCTTGGATATGTACCTTCCGGCAGTCATTATATCCATAATGTCTCGACGTTCAATACTGGACGCGCAGACATTATTCACAAACGAGTCAGGCCTTTTTTACCATTCCCGCCGAATCGACCGCGATCATGGAGCTTTGGTATGAATCTCGGCACCCGATCCATATACTCACGGTACCCATTGCCGAATATTTTCAGGAACCGTCGTTCCTCGATGAACATACCGAGCAGGAAATAGAGATCTGCCAGAACCGTGATCGTGAGGCCGTTTACGGTAATGTGCGGATTGAAGGTGAAGATGACGATGCCCGCCAGATACATCGGGTGACGTACGATGCCGTAAACGCCGGTTGTTACGAGTTTCTTACCCGTCAGCCCCTCGATGTTGCCTGCAACTTCCCGGCGCGTAAAATACCGCCGGATTTGGGTGATTCCCATGAACTCCCCGGTATCGAGATATTCGAAGGCCCGTGCGCCGAAGGCCAGTCCCCCGATTTGAATTGCATGCATAACCCACCGCAACAAGAGCGGCGCGGTCCAGATCACCCTGTCCGGCGCCCGGTAAATGAAATAGATCGCGACAAAAGCAGTAATGAAACTGATGGCATTATAGAGTGCGCGGTAATACACCCGCATGAAGATGTCTCCGAGCACACGTCTGCACAGGTGTTTGAACCACACGGCAACGGTTATACTGTGGATCAGGACAAAGAGGAGGAAGAAGACGGCAACTTTATTCATAATGCCATCAGAACAGAGGGAGAATAGGTCATATGAGGCAATAATAATGAGACACTATATACTTTATACTTTGAATTCCGTACTCAGTGCTCCATGCCCTGGGCTCCGGGCCCTGTACTCCGGACTTTGAACCTGGCCATGGACCTACACCCCTGCAAGCAGCTCTGCGGCGGACCGCTGGATATCATCCATCCGGTCGTATGCCGCAACGCGCACATCGGCGCCGGTGAACTGATCGAGGATGTAAGGGCTGTCGAAGGAGATAAGCGCTGATATCCCCTTTGCTTCCCGGGTCGTGCGGAGAATTTTTATCGCCTTCTCACGGAGCTTATCGGTAATCCCCGAGCGCCCTTTGGAGGCGGATATCTTGGAATACAATGCAAGGACAACGAACTCCGCCGCCCGGATGCAGTCAAACACCAGGGTTTCGGGCACCTCGACTCCCGGCGTGAGGACCAGTACCGACACATTCCTGAAACGTTCCCGCATCGCATGGATGAAGGCGTTCCCCGACTCGGGGTTATCATCGTCGTCGAGCACGAAACACGCAACTCCGGCCTGCTTCGGAAGAGGGAACAGTTTTTTGCTGCCGTACACGATGCGGAGAGCCTTCCGACCGATCTCCTGCGCAACGTGCCCGTGCTTCTGGTAATCGATCCGGGCGACTGCCCGTTTGGGTTTGTCGAAAAGGCCCAGTTTCGTCTTTGCCTTCATGATCCGGTCGACGGATTCGGCGATGCGCTCCCGTGTCAGCCTGCCTTGCTCTACGGCGGCAGCCACAGCATCGATGGTCACCCGCGCGACGCTGGGGTGAAGCAGGATATCCATCCCCGCCTCCACGGCCCGCACGGCGATCTCTTCCTGCGAGTAGGAGCCGGCGAGTGCGCCCATGTCGAGTGCGTCGGACACGATCAATCCATCGAACTCCATGCCTTCCCGAAGCAGCGCGGTAACGGTTTTTTTCGAGAATGTAACGGGTTTTTCCGGCTCGAGGGCGGGTACAAGCAGATGGGCCACCATCACCATCCCGACGCCATTCTTCACGGCCTCGCGAAATGGCGGAAGCTCTACCCGGTTCAGACGAGGCTTGGTCGCACGGATGACCGGCAAAACCGAATGCGAATCCTGGTCTGTATCCCCGTGCCCCGGGAAATGCTTGGCGCAGGCCAGGAGATCGAGCCTGTTCTTCCCCGACGGCTTCTGGAGCCGCTGAATGTACCGCGTGCCGAACCACTCGACGACCTCGGGTTCATCCCCGAATGCCCGTGTGCAGATGATCGGATTGTCCGGGTTGTTG
This sequence comes from Betaproteobacteria bacterium, assembly GCA_050257255.1. Lineage (GTDB taxonomy): Bacteria > Nitrospirota > UBA9217 > UBA9217 > UBA9217 > JAJYKN01. The sequence continues at coordinate 2,524 of JBLMWN010000081.1, forward strand.
TTCACGTCGACAACGGGGGAAAAGATAGCGTGGATTCCCGCTGCGCGCGTCTCAATGCGAACGGCATCAAGCATGCGGTCGAGAAGCTCGATGTCTTTTTTCGAGCGGCGGTTGATCGCTGAGGCCACGGCGCGCTGGCTCGGAAACCGCGTGCCGCCGGCGAGTTGCTGGCCAAGACCACGCTCCACATCAGATGCAATCAGCAGCGGGATCTTGGCGAACGTCTGGAGATGCTGCAGATGGCCCGGCGTACGATCAATGGACCCGCCGAACAGGATGAATCCTCCCACTCCTTCATCGATGAGTTCCCGCACTTGCAGGAGATACCCGGGATCGCCGAGCCTTTCTCCTTCGATTCTCGGCATCACCATCTGTGCTATATCCTGGCTGATCGGGCGCGTCGTCATGGCGCCTATTCTCTCTTTTTCGAAGAACCATTGCAAGCTTTTTTTCATCGATTTACCGGTTGACAAACCATGGACCTGGGATATACTAGTATCATCTTTTAACGGCCAGCATACGGCGAGGGCAATGATGAGACATCTGGGATCTCGTTTTTTCCCATGGTTCGGCAGCTCCAGGATACACAGCGTCATGCAGTTTCAGTCGCGACTGCTGAAGGAACTGGGCGTATCATCAAATACCGCGAAGAACTGGCGAACCCGAGTTAACAACATACTCACCGAGGCGGCGGGAATCATCGACATAACGTTTCTGTATGCCTTCGTACTGGGAGAGGACGACAAACGCGACGTCGAGATATTCTGGGTGCA
>JBLMWN010000082.1:0-6091 GCA_050257255.1 Betaproteobacteria bacterium
GACGGCGTTGTCATCACGTTCGTGGATATTACGGACCAGAAAAAAATGCAGTTTGAACTCAGCGAGGCGCGCGATTTCGCCGACGCCATCGTGGAGACCGCGAGGGAACCGCTGGTCGTTCTCGATGCAGACCTCAGAGTGCTGCGGGCAAATAAGGCTTTTTATAAAACCTTCGGTGTGTCTCCCGGCGGTACGGAAAAAAGGCCCATCTACGAGCTCGGCAACCGTCAGTGGGACATTCCGGCGCTCCGCGACCTTCTCGAAAAGGTCCTGCCCGGGAACACGGTGGTTCATGATTTCCCCGTTGACCATGAATTCCCCGGCATTGGGCGAAGGACGATGCTGCTCAATGCGAGGACGATCGTGCAGCAAGGGGCGCTGACCAGGACGATTCTTCTCGCGATCGAGGATGTTACAGAAAGGAAGCCAATAATACCCTGAGGTCGCGGGGCTCGGGTCTCAAGTTGACAGCGAAACCAGAACCATGGGACTTCAAACTTGAGACTCGAGACGCAATCCTGAGACGTGAGACTTAAAAGGATATACTTATGACTGCGAAGAACACAAAAAAAGGCAGTAGCCTCTCCTCCCTCCGTAAAAAAGCGGGGGCAAAACTCAGGAAACAGGATGAGAGCGTACAAAAACTGTCCGCGAAAAATATTCGCGACTTGGCCCACGAGCTCGGGACGCATCAGATCGAGCTGGAGATGCAGAACGAGGAGCTGCGCAGGGCGCAAGAGGAAATTGAGGCGTCCCGCAGCAGGTATGCCGATCTCTATGATTTCGCCCCGGTCGGGTATTTTACCCTCGATGAAAACGGCTTGATCATTGAAGTAAACCTCACCGGAGCGGAGATGCTGGGCATCAACAGGCGTTTCCTTCTCAAAAAATCCTTCACCGCTTTCATACAAAGGCGGGCGGACCATGACATCTTCCACATTCATCGGAGAGAGGTGCTTGGGACACAGGACCGGCACACCTGCGAGATCGTGCTCAGGAGAAAAGACGACTCTTCATTCTCCGGCCAGCTGATAAGCAGGCCTGTGGAAGGCAAAGCCGGTCATACCATGACTGCCGTGATCGACATTACCCAGCGCAAAAAGGCCGAGGAGGCGATGCAAAGGGCCTATGCCGAGATGGAGCAGCGGGTCGAGGAGCGGACCCGGGAGCTTTCAAAGACCAATGAATCCCTGTTGAATGAGATTGCTGAACGCAAGCGGGCCGAGGAGGCGTTGCGGGAGAGCGAGGAGCAGTTCCGCACTCTGGCTGAGTCCATCCCCAACCTTGCGTGGTGGGCGAATGGCGACGGTTATATCACGTGGTACAACCGTCGCTGGTATGAGTACACCGGCACGACGCCGCAGCAGATGGAGGGCTGGGGCTGGCAGAGCGTACATGACCCGAAGGTTCTTCCGAGGGTCCTGGATCGCTGGAAGGCGTCGATCGCAACCGGTGAGCCGTTTGACATGGAATTCCCGCTGCGTGGTGCCGATGGACTATTCCGTCCGTTCCTGACGCGCGTACTGCCGTTGAAGGGTTCGACCGGCCAGGTCCTCAAGTGGTTCGGCACAAATACCGACATCTCTGCGATCAAGCAAGTAGAGGAGGCGCTGCGGGCGACCTCCGAGCGTTACCGGTCTTATATTGATGTGACGGGACAGCTGGGTTGGACTACCAATGCCGATGGCGAGGTCGTGGAGGATATGCCCTCGTGGAGGAAGTTTACCGGCCAGACATATGATGAGCTCAGGGGTATGGGATGGTCAAAGGCTCTGCACCCCGACGACAGAGCACAGGTCTCCCATGCGTGGGGAAAAGCCGTTGCCGACAGAAACAAGTACGAGATAGAATACCGCATACGCCGGCACGATGGAATATACCGGTACTTCATGGCCCGAGGCATACCGGTGTTCAATGAAGAGGGAAGCATCCGGGAATGGGTTGGGACCTGTATCGACATCACCGAGCGCAAACAGGCCGAGGAGGCGCTGCGGGAGAGCGAAGAAAAATACCGCACGCTCTTCGCGTCGGTGAAGGAAGGATTTACCCTGAACCGGGTGTTGTATGATGACAAGGGGAAACTGTACGATCTGATGGTTTTTGAAGCCAATCCGGCTGCGGCGAAGGCAAACAGCCTGAAGCGGGAAGACTTCCTGGGCAAGACCTGGCGGGAGTTGTGGCCCGGCGCTGAAGAATACTGGTGGGACATCTGCAACAAGGTCATGCTTACCGGCGAAGATATCCGTTATGAGAACTACGCCAAGGTCCAGGACCGCTGGTATGAAGTGCATCATTTCAAGGCGGGAAACGATCTCATGGGCAGTATTTTTTCGGACATCTCCGAACGCAAAAAAGCGGAAGAATCGCTGAAAACCGCGCACACGGAGCTTGAACGCCGCGCTTACGAGCTTGAGGCCGTGAACCGGGAGCTGGAGGCATTCTCCTATACGGTATCGCACGACCTGAAAGCGCCGCTCCGGAGCATCGACGGTTTTGCCAGAGCGCTGCTTGAAGATTACGCGGACAAGCTGGACGCGACGGGAAGGGACTACCTTGTGCGGGTGAACGCCGCCGCGCTGCGGATGAACCAGCTCATTGACGCCATGCTGAACATGGCGCGCCTGACGCGCGGGGAGCTTCACGAAAAAACCGTGGACCTGAGTTCCCTGGCGCGCGTCGTTGCGCGTAATCTCCAAAAGCGGGACCCGGAGCGTCAGGTGGAATTCACCATCGCTCAAGAAGTCAAGGCAAAAGGCGACCAGGATATGCTGATGATTGTGCTTCAAAACCTCCTCGACAACTCCTGGAAGTTCACGAGTAAGCATCCGATTGCAAAAATCGACTTCGGGGTCGCGAACAGGGACGGGAAAACAGTTTACTTCGTGCGCGACGACGGAGCTGGCTTCGACATGCAGTATGCTGAAGAGCTCTTCATGCCATTCATCCGGTATCACCGTGAATCAGAGTTTCCCGGACTCGGCATCGGGCTCGCCATCGCCCACCGCATAATCGTCCGCCACGGCGGAAAGATGTGGGCTGAAAGCGTGCCGGAAAAGGGGACTATGATCTTTTTTACCCTCGGATGAACAAGAGAACTGAGAAAAGTGCTGAGGACTGAGTAGAATCAAGCAACTGAGCATTTATTCATACCTCAGCCCCCAGTCCTCGGTTCGTCACCTCAACATGAATTTTATCTTTGCTTCCAACCGGAACTGTTCTATAATTGACCATCCATCAACGCCCGCATCTTCCACGATCATTCCCTAAGTGCTTTACGGAACAGGAGCTGACTGATCTCATATGGACCGAAACGTTGAGAGCCATCAGATCGCGAGGCGGGGGCTTTCCGCAATTCTCGGCATTGCCGTCCTCGCCGGGCTTTATGCGAGCAGCCTTTACAGCTACCTTTTCTTCCACAGCCTCGTTGAGCTGTTCAGCATCGTGACGGCATTTGTCATTTTCGTCATTGACTGGCACACGCGCCGCATCCAGGACAACCATAACCTGGCGACTTCATATAGCCGATTAATTTCCCGGGCTGGGACTGGCCCGGCCGTGGGGCAGTGGCGGCAAAATCTGTGCCGAAGGAGAGGTCGGTAAAGGGGCAACGTTCTATTTTACGTTGTAAAAAAGTTACAGTCTCCTCACGTTAACATGAAACCCGAGACTGAGACCAGGAATTCTCGAAGGATTTAAACCATGTCACTAAAGTCAAAATTAGTCATCCTGTTAATCGCCTTCACGCTCGTGCCGCTGGTGCTGTTCGGGTCAATCGTTTTCTCCCGGGCGAGGAACATTTTGCAGGCGATCCGTATCGCCCAGCTGGACACCATCGCTGACTTAAAGAAAGACAAAATCGAGACTTTTTTTCACGAACGGGAGGCAGATATCAGGTCGGCGCAGGATTACTATAATATCAGACGCAACTTGCCTGTCTTAAGCGGGCATACGAAGGGCATGGCCGATCCCGAGCATAGGAAAGCCCAAAAAATGCTCGACGACCAGCTCAAGACATTGCAGATGGCAATGGGATATCTTGATGTTATGCTCGCGGACGCGAGCGGCAGGGTTGTGTACGTCAGCAATCCTGCTCACACCTCCGCACAACTGCGCAGGTACTTCCCTGACAGAAAGGCGTTCGAAGAAGGCAGGAAAGGCATCTATTTTACCGATGTGTTCGTCAACGGAGCATCCGGGAACCAATTCGAAATGTTCGGCGTGGCCCCGGTGCGGGACCTGCAGGGCAACTTTGTCGGCGAGGTCGTCATCGAGATCGATATGGAGCCCATTTATGCATTTATTCAGGACAACACCGGCCTGGGAAAAACCGGTGAAGCGTTGATAGCGAAAAAAGAGGGGAGTAAGACGCTGTACCTGAGTCCCCTCAAACACGATCCCAACGCGGCGTTGAAGAAGACCGTTGATCTTCACGAAAGAATAGCGGTGCCGGCAATAAAAGCAGTGCAGGGAGAAAGCGGGTCCGGCATTACGTATGACTATCATGGCGAAGAGGTGCTTGCAGCCTGGCGCTATATTCCTTCCCTGCGGTGGGGGCTCGTTACGAAGATAGATGCCTCGGAAGTATTCGCGCCGGTCCGGCAGTTGAAAGCCGTCGTCATCTCCGTCGAGCTGCTCATGGTGCTTATCGGAGCGCTTGCGGCGCTGGCGATCACCAGAACGTTCACCGGCCCCATCGTGTCCTTGCAAAAAGGAGCCGAGGCCATAGCCGCAGGCGACCTGAGCCACCGGGTTGGAACAGCGGCGCGGGACGAAGTCGGCCGGCTTTCACGGGCCTTTGACGCGATGACGGACGCGATTGATCAACGGATCCAGAAGCGGACGCGTGAACTGGAAATAGCCGTCGCCGAGCGTAAAGAGGCAGAGGATATCCTGAAACTGGCGAATGCTTACAACCGGAGCCTCCTGGAGGCGAGCCTCGATCCGCTCGTGACTATTGATGAGAACGGCAAGATCACCGACGTGAACCTTGCGACAGAGAAGGTGACGGGCCGTTCCCGCGCCGAGCTGATCGGCACGGACTTTTCCGATTACTTCACGGAACCGGTGAAGGCCAAGGCAGGATATCAACGGGTCTTCGAGGAAGGTTTTGTCATGGACTACGCGCTCGAGATCCGGCGCCGGGACGGGCATGTTACGCCGGTCCTGTACAATGCCGCGGTATACCGCGACGATGCCGGCAAGGTCGTCGGCGTTTTTGCCGCGGCCCGCGACATCACCGAGCGCAAGCGGGCGGAAGACATCGCGAAGCTGGACGAGGCGCGCAACAAAAGTATTTTAAAAATATCACAATTTCCGGCGGCATCATTAGGGGAATTGCTGGATCTTTCGCTTGACGAAGCGATAGCCCTGTCCGGCAGTAAAATCGGCTATCTCTATTTCTACAATGAAGACACACGAGAATTCATCCTTCACGCGTGGTCAAAGGAAGTAATGAAGGAATGCACGATCACAGCCCCACAGACCGTATATCAGCTTGAAAAAACCGGCATCTGGGGCGAGGTCGTGAGACAGCGCAAGCCCATTGTGGTGAATGATTTTACCGCCCCCCATCCTTTAAAAAAAGGGTATCCCCAAGGCCACTCGAAACTGTATCGTTTTTTCAGCGTCCCTGTTTTCAGCGACGGTCGCATTGTGGCAGTGGTCGGCGTGGCCAACAAGAAAACCGATTACGCCGAGCATGATGTTCGCCAACTGACGCTCATGATGGATTCGGTCTGGAAAATCGTCGAGCGCAAGAAGGCCGAAGAAAAGTTGAAGCTGGCGAACGCCTACAACCGGAGCCTCCTGGAGGCGAGCCTCGATCCGCTCGTGACTATTGATGAGAACGGCGAGATCACCGACGTGAACCTTGCGACAGAGAAAGTGACGGGCCGTTCCCGCACGGAGCTGATCGGCACGGATTTTTCCGATTACTTCACGGAACCGGCGAAGGCCCAGGCAGGGTATCAACGGGTCTTCGAAAAAGGTTTTGTCATGGACTATGCGCTCGAGATCCGGCGCCGGGACGGGCATGTTACGCCGGTCCTGTATAATGCCGCGGTATACCGCGACGATACCGGGAAGGTCGTCG
>JBLMWN010000083.1:0-9281 GCA_050257255.1 Betaproteobacteria bacterium
CTCCTGATTTTGCCCCTTATATCATAAATTGGTACGAATTGCGAGTATCACAATGGGGTATTTATGGGGTATTAAAGAAATTTGCAGAAAAGCTCATTATTTGGCTTCATCGGCAGCAATATCGCCCTTGGCAAGGGAGAACCATATCCGGGCCATTGTTTCTATCTATCTATCTATCTATGCTTTTCTCTCCTAATTGTAAATCTGCTGGGAGGTTTTTCGGCGAGATGGGAAAACTTTTCTAAGGTGTACTCCCGAGCTTTACATCGATACATGATCCATGCGGTTCCCGGCGTTATTCGCCAACCTCCAATTTTCCCAGGGCTTCCGCGGCGATCGTTTTGATCTTTTTCCGGCAAACCGCATCGTTCTCGTAGTACCAGGTCTCTCCTTCATCGTTCAGAAACTCCTTCATCCTCCCGGCCACTTCCTTGATCCGCAGTTCTCCCAGTGCCCACAGGGCCTGCCCGCGTATGCAGATATTGGCTGATGACAAGAATTCCTGCAGCTCCGAAACGAATTCCGGAATCCATCGTTGGTCGATCTGGCAAATTCGGCACATTCCCCAGAGATATCCCATGCAGCTGCAGTCGTCCCTCCGAAAGACCTTTAGGAACTGAACGATCCTTGATCTGTTCTGCTGCGGCATGTTCCGGGCGATCTCTCCGAGTGCCTCGGCGGCCCCCCAACAGCTCATAGTGTCGTCAAAGGATCGGAAGATGCGCTCCCATCGCTGGTTCATAAGCGCTGGTTCGAGTTTGGCAATCTTTCCCAGCGCTTTTACAGCAATAAAGCGGCGCTCCATATCGTCATTATAGAGAAGGGATACGATCTGCCTGATTTTCGAGGGATACCTGATTGCCTCGTCAGCCAATTGGGCGGCATCAAGGGATTCCATGTCAAAGTGTCCTTTCAAATGCCAAGGGAACGTTGTTTCTATCTGCGCTTTCTCTCTTACTTGGAAATCCGTTGGGATGTTCTTCGGCGAGATGGGAAAACCTCGATACTGAAGTTCCTCCCAATGCGACGAGACTACTACAACTGTTGATTAAATGCAAGGTTTTCGATGGGCATTTTAAGGGTAGCGTAATTGCAGATTGCGTATTTCGGATTTCGGATTGGAGATTGCGGAGGCGGCACCAGCGGTTACAATTGCGCTAGCGAGAGCGGAGGGTGTTCGGTGCGGAACTGCTGTATGCAGGATTCGGAATGCAAGATGCAGTGTTAAATCAAATCGCCGTTCAGACTTCATGATTCCCCCTAGCCTCTACACTAAACTAAGGATTCAGAACACGCAGGACTTGACATCAGGGTATTTTGTGCGAGACTTAAAAAAGGAAGAACTTCCGGGATCGAGAGAACACCGAGGGGAGGAACAAGGAGGAGAATGAAATGGCCAGATACGGGAAGAAGACACAGGAGACGGTTAAGGAAGCGATGGAGAAGTTTAAGAAGGGGAAATTGAAGAGCGGCAGGAGCGGGAGGAAGGTATTGAGCAAGAAACAGGCGGTCGCCATCGGGCTTTCGGAGGCCCGGAAAAAAGGGGCAAAAGTGCCTCCTCCGCCCAAAGAATAGCAAGTGCAGAGAATAAAAAATTTAACTGCGCAGTCTGAAAGGAGGTGAGACGCGGTGTCCATTTACGTTAATCTACCGGCTATAGCGGCCTTAATCGCAGGAATATTGATTTTCGTCAAGCCGAACCTTTTGAATTATATCGTCGCTATCTATCTCATCCTGATCGGGATTATCGGGCTGACTCATTAGCGCGCTGCCGGTTGTCATTCCCCAACTTGAGGGCGGGACAGTCGGTGCCATATTTGGGATGAGCAGAACCTCTGGGACAATGGAACAAACTGATGTCTGATTATAAGAAAACGTGAACAAGGGATGTGGACATGCTTTACTGGGCGGCCCTAAGGCGTGATCCTGCCGACAAACCCGAGAGGGAACGTCCTCAGCCCAGAGGGACGTGATCGACCTACGAACCAAAAAAGGGGCCACAAATTTCGATCAGCAACGCGGAAGAAAAGAAAGAGTCTCATGCCCACATCCAAAGCCGTAAGGGCCGAAAAAGAAATGCGCCGGAGCGGGCCTTTCCGGAAATTGAGAGTTTACCTGAAGGCGCTCGGTCCAGGACTCATCACCGGCGCATCGGATGACGATCCATCGGGCATCGGTACGTATTCCCAAACAGGCGCCCATTTCGGATATGCTCAACTTTGGACAGCACTGTTTACCTTCCCGCTGATGGCCGGGATTCAGGAAATCTGCGCACGGATTGCGCTGTATACGGGAACCGGCATAGCGGACCTGATTCGCAGGCATTATCCAAAACCGGTTCTTTACCTCTGCGTGGCTTTACTCTTTGTAGCCAACACCGTCAACCTCGGAGCGGACCTGGGTGCGATGGCAGCTTCGTGTCGGTTGCTTCTCGGCCTGCCTTTCTTGACCTGGCTCATTGCGATAACATTCATCAGTGTAGTTCTCGAGATCTTTGTGAATTACCGGCACTATGCGCGGGTGTTGCGTTTTCTGACGTTGTCGTTATTGGCCTATGCCTTGGCATTTTTTATGACGCAAAAAGATTGGGCTCAGGTGCTTCGGCACACTTTTATCCCCGCAATCCACCTCAACAGGGACTATCTGCTGAATCTCGTTGCAATTTTGGGAACCACCATTTCACCCTATCTCTTTTTCTGGCAAGCCAGCCAGGAGATCGAGGAAGAAATCGACGAGGGGAAAGTCACGGCCAAGGCACGCAAAAAAGTTACCAAGGTAGAATTGAAATGGATGCGCACGGATGTGATATCTGGCATGCTCTTTTCGAATCTCGTCATGTGGTTCATCATCGCGACAACCGCTTCAACCCTTTTTTCTCATGGGATTATGGATATCGATGGCGCCCTCAAGGCGGCTGAGGCCCTCACGCCCATTGCGGGTGATTTTGCCCATGTGGTCTTTGCAGTCGGCATTGTCGGGACGGGATTACTGGCTGTTCCCATCCTCGCCGGCTCGGCCGCTTACGCGGTAGCCGAAACATTTAGGCTGCGTGAAGGACTGTACTTGAAATTGCGGCAGGCGCCTGGATTTTACGGAGTCATTGCCTTTTCCACTCTGATCGGTTTTACCATCGACTTGATCGGCATTAATCCGATCAGGGCCCTTTACTACACGGCGGTCCTGAACGGCATTATCGCGCCGCCGCTGCTCTTGATGATCATGCTGATCGGCAACAATCGCGGCATTATGAAAGATAAGGTGAACAGTCGAATTTCCAATATCTTGGGCTGGCTCACCACCGCTGCGATGACGCTCGCTGCGGCGGCGCTGCTCCTGACCACGGGCTTAGGACGGTAGCGGCTGCATATTTTCTTTAATTTTTTTTATCCAGCTTCCATTTGACCCCGCCTCGACAGGCAATGAAAAGGAACACAAAGCAGTAGAGGGCGGCCAGTTCGCCTTTGTTCAGCGTCGGAAAGAATTGAGGCCCCATTTGGAATTTCCAGTGAAATTGGAAATAGGCAACGGCCATCTCACCGCTGCAGAGGAACGCCGCTATGCGCGTTTGAAAACCCAGCATCACCGCCAGGCCTCCCAGGAGTTCGATGAGCCCGCCGAACCAGAGCTGGGATCCAACAGGCGGATGGAACTCGGAAAGCACCCCCAGAATTTTCTGGACGCCGTGGAACGAGAACATGAATCCCGCCACGATTCGCATCAAGGCGTAAGTGTGGTCCGCATACTTTGAAAGCCATTTCATGAGCGCACCCTCCAATCAAAAAATTTAACCGGATGGCGATTTTGCTCTCCGCCCTGACTTGTTCGCTTCTCTTCGATTTTATGGAGAGGCCCGGTAATGCGAGGTCTGTTCATGTTCAATCCGCGGACGGCAGAACCGGTACGATGAGCACCTCACCGGAGATTCTGCCGGTCAGGGAAGCGAGAAACGCCGCAAGGTCATCGGCCTGCCCTTTGGTGAGATCTTTGCCGAGCTGGATCTTCGCCATGATTGTAATCGCAGCGGTGAGACTGGCCACGGACCCGTCGTGGAAATAGGGCGGGGTCTCCGCTACGTTCCTCAGCACCGGGACCTTGAAGACGAACTTATCAGCCGGGTTTTTCGTGACGGCGAAGCGTCCTTCGTCCACTTTTTCACTCTTCGTGAATTTCTCGTAGGGCCCGAACACGCCGAACTTCTGGTACATCTGTCCGCCCACGAAGGGGCCAGAGTGGCAGGTCATGCAGCCTGTGTCCATGAACGTCTGAAGGCCGCGCTTTTCTTGCTGGGTCAGGGCCTTTGCATCGCCTTGCAGGAAATCATCGAACGGTGCCGGGGTAACCAGCGTCCGCTCGAAGGCACCCACTGCCTTGGCGAAGTTGTCAGCCGTCACGGGGTCCTTTTCATCCGGGAAGGCCGCCTTGAACATCGCGACGTACCCCTTCATCCCTTTCAAGATTTTTTCCACGGACCCGTAGTTCGGCATCCCGAAGGAGGGCGGTCCGATCAGGGCCTGTTTGGCCTGATCCTCGACGCTCGTCCGGTTGCCGATCCAGTGCTCGGAGATCTGGGATGCCGCATTGAAGATTGTCGGCGCATTCCGCGGGTTCTCCTTGCAGTTGTTCCCGAGCGCCTTCTTGAGGCCATCGGCGGCGTAGAGGCCCAGGGGGTGGCACTTGACGCAGCTCACCGTCTTGTCGATGGATATCCGGGACTCCCAGAAGAGCGCCTTGCCCAGCTTCACCTTCTCGGGGGTTATGGGATTGCCCGGCGACGGCATCGAGGCCGGCAGCGGCCCGAGGGTTGCTTTTGCCTTGTTTATCAGTTCGGTGTCTGCGGCGTAGAGCGCGGTTGTGCAGAACAGAGAAAGCCCTACTACGGAAAGTACAGTACCAAGTTTCAGGACAACCTTACTCGTGCTGTTTCTCATGATAGTCATCGTAATCCTCTCCTTCAGAATGGTATCGACATCTTCGGCTGAACCTGCTCAAGATCCGGTGCGTTCTCCAACTGCATGCCCCGGACATATTATTTACTATAGCGCAAAAAATCTGGAATGCAAACCACACACGTTGAAAAAACGGGGCCTTCAATACGGAAGACGAGAGCATCCTCAGGAGGACGAACGATCACAGGGCCTGCCTTTTTTGTTGCACGGAGAAGGTAAGAACAGACAAACCAGGCTTAACCAGTCCGTCTGCACAGCGGACCTGTGGGGTTCCCAAAATCTCACCTTTTTTCCTGCTGCAACCTTTGTATCAAAAGTCGCAGGACAACACTAACGGGCATCGTTGACGCCTGCACGAGCCGGTGCTATCTTATTAATAGAGGATTTTAATTGTCTCTTTTCACGTGCAAGAGAGAGATTTTAAAAGGATGCGGAGGTTTTTCATGGCAGGAACAACGATCTGGAAAGGATATATCCATTTTGGAGACACTGACGTGCCCGTGAAGCTGCATACCGCGGTCAGGGAAGAACGGATAGGGTTTCACCTCCTTCACAAGCGTGACCAGGTAAGATTGCGCCAGCAGATGGTCTGTGCCTATGAAAAGCAGCCGGTGCCGGCGGAAGAACAGTCCAAAGGGTTTGAAGTGGAGGATGGGAAATATATCATCATCGATCCGGAGGAGCTCGGACAAACCGCTTCTGAAAGCAGCCGGATGATCGAGGTCCACGAATTCGTCAAAACCGCACAGATCGACCCCATCTTTATTGATCGAGCGTACTACCTGGAGCCGGATAGTACGAATGTCCAGGGAAAGGGATACAGCGCGCTTGTCAGGGCATTGAAAGAGATGGATGTGGAAGGTATATGCACCTGGACCATGAGAAAGCGGTCCTATCTCGGGGCTTTGCAGGCGAGCGGGAAAATTCTTCGCCTGAATACGCTGCGGTATGTTGACGAAGTGGTCCCGGTCGAATCGCTTGAGCTACGGGACGTTCCCTTGTCGGAAAAGGAACTCGAAATCGGGAGCGAATTGATCGATAAGTTGACCGCTCCTTTCGAGCCGCGGAAATTCGAAAATGAACATCAGAAGAAGCTGCAGGATATGATCGAACAGAAAGCCCGCGGAGAGAAAATTGCGGTCCTGTCCCCCAGGCGTTTGAAACCAACAGAATCAGACCAGCTGCTACAGGCACTTGAAGCGAGTCTGAAGAAAGCCGCCTGAGGGGAAAGTTTTTTCGCAGGCAGAAAACGTATAAGCAGGAGCAGAATTCTTTGACACTGATTATCACCGAAAAAGCTACGATAAATATCATAAACAGATCCGCCTTGATCGGTGTCAAAGGTTTTATTTTCAATAACGGGTGAATGAAATGGCTGTTCAGGGAATATGGAGCGGGACAATCAGTTTCAGCCTGGTAGCGATCCCGGTGCGGTTGGTTGCGGCAGTCAGGCCCGGCCGCGTGTCTTTTCACCTGCTCCACAGCAAAGATTACTCTCGCCTCACGAGACGAATGTTTTGTCCGGAAGAGGAAGCGATGGTCCCCCCGGATGAGGTCATCAGGGGATACGAAATCGTGCCCGGCAAATATGTACTGATGACCGACGAAGAACTTGAGTCCGTGTCCCCGGAGCGGAGCCGAACGATCGAGATCGTCGAGTTCATTGATCTGAAGGAAGTGGACCCGATCTATTTTGATCATCCCTACTATCTTATCCCCTCGAAAGGCGGCGAAAAAGCGTATCAGCTGCTGGTCGAGGTGATGCGCCGGACGAACAAGGCGGGGCTCGCTAAATTCGTGCTGGCTGAACGCGAGTATCTGGTGGCGGTCACAAGCAGGGACGGAGCGCTGGAACTCACCACACTTCATTACAGCGACGAAATACTTCCCGATGAAGACATCTCGCCGAAGAAGGGAAAGGTCGAGGCCGAAGAGGAAAGTCGGATGAAAAAAAACATTGAGCACATGATCGAAGACTTTAATCCGGGGAAGTATGCGGACGGGCGCCTGAAAAAGATCATGGATCTCCTGGCGACGAAGGCGAGAGAAAAAGCTTTGGTTGAGGCTCCTGCGATAGAGGAAGAAGAGGGAGAAGGTCCGGCTGATCTTGTTGCCGCGCTGGAGGAGAGCATGAGGAAAGTGAAGGAGAGCCGATGAGCCGAACATTCATCGAGATGGCCGAAAGAAGACTCTCGTTATCGAACCTTGAGAAGGACCTCTATCCCTCCTACGGTTTCACGAAGGCCCATATCCTGGAATACTACCGCCGGATTGCACCGTTCATCCTTCCCCATTTGAAAGACCGGGCGCTCACCTTAAAGCGCTATCCCGAAGGAGTGGAAAAGGATTTCTTTTTCGAGAAGCGCTGTCCCGGGCACCGTCCGGCGTGGGTGAAAACGGCGGAGATCACACAGGACGACGGAGAGCGGATGACATACTGCCTGGTCAACGATCTGGAAACGCTGCTCTGGGTGGAGAACCTTGCGTCTCTTGAACTTCATGTGCCTCTGGCCAGGGCCGGATCCCCGGAGACGCCCGATTCTATGGTCTTCGACCTGGACCCCGGCGACCCGGCAAACATTCTTGATTGCGCACAGGTGGCGCTGATTCTTCGGGATTTGCTCGACCGAATAGGGCTCGAGAGCTTTGTAAAGACCTCGGGCCAAAAAGGGCTCCATGTATTTGTCCCCTTGAACCGCAGAGAGACGACCTTTGAGGATACCAGGACATTTTCAAAGGCCGTGGCAGGGATCATGCAGAAACATTATCCGGACCTCGTGACATCAAAAATGGCAAAGCAGGAGCGGATAGGAAAGGTTTTTATTAACTGGTCTCAGAACGACTCTTCGAAGACAATGATCTGCGTTTATTCCCTGCGCGCCCGGGAAAAACCATTTGTTTCGTTTCCGCTCGAATGGGGGGAATTGGAGGGTTTGGCCGTACTTAGTGACCCGGGAAGGCTGCAGGTCATGCATGCGGAGGCAGTGAGCAGAGCCGGAGAAAAGGGTGATCTCTTTCGAGAGGTGCTCGTGAAAGAACAGAAACTGCCGCATTTGTGAGCGGTTTTTGTCACCATACTCGGACACGCAAGAAAGGTGAGAGAGTACTCTATGGGATTAACGGAATATACAACAAAACGGGAATTCGAGAAAACGCCTGAGCCAAAACCGGACACTCGCCCCGGCGGGAACCGTCTCATTTTTGTTGTTCATAAGCACGCGGCCCGGGCCCTTCATTACGATCTCAGGCTGGAGATGGAAGGCGTCTTAAAGAGCTGGGCCGTGCCAAAAGGCCCTACGCTCGATCCCTCCTCAAAAAGGCTTGCCGTTCTGGTTGAAGACCACCCGCTTGATTACAGGGATTTCGAGGGCGTTATCCCGGAGGGCAATTACGGCGCAGGAAGCGTCATCATCTGGGACAAAGGCTTTTATCATCATCCTTCCACAAAGAATGAAAAGGAAAGCGAGAAACTCCTCCTCGACGGATTAAAAAAAGGAGACATAAAATTCATTCTCGAAGGAGAAAAACTTCACGGTGAGTTCGCGCTGGTAAAGATGGGAAAGGACGGGAGGTCGTGGCTTCTCCTGAAGAAAAAAGATCGAAACGTGACCAAAGAGGACATCCTCAAGGAGAACCGTTCCGTCGTGTCCCATAAAACGTTGGAGGAGACGCTCGAGACCGATAGGTCGAAATCTTTCAGACAAAAGAAATCAAACCAAATCCGTCTTCACGAAGCCATTGAAATGGAAGACCTGAAGGATGCGCCAATCAAACCCATGCCAAAGGCTGTACAGCCCATGCTCGCGACGGTGGCCCAGGAGCCGTTCGATCATCCCGATTGGATCTTTGAGGTGAAATGGGACGGGTATCGGGCTGTTGCCGAAATCCGGGATAACAGCGTGTCGCTTTATTCCAGGAACGGGATCTCGTTCAACAAAAAGTTTTCTCCTGTTGTGGAGGCGCTGCGGAAATTCGGATTTGACGCTGTTCTGGACGGAGAGATTGTCGTGGTGGATGAGCAGGGACGACCTGATTTTCAGATGCTGCAGCATTACCAAGACGCCGGACGCGGCCATCTGCTCTATTACGTTTTCGACCTCCTTTACTTCAGGGGGCATGATCTGACGGACCTGCCACTTCTCAGGAGGAAAGAACTCCTGAAAAAGATTCTCCCCTCTTCCCCGAGAATCAGGTTCAGCGATCACGTATTGCAGGAAGGCGTCTTGTTTTACAACGTCGTCAAAGAAAAGGGACTGGAAGGGATCATTGCAAAGCATTCCCAAAGCGTGTACGAAACAGGCAGAAGGAGCCGGCAGTGGCTGAAAGTGAAGACGC
>JBLMWN010000084.1:0-7712 GCA_050257255.1 Betaproteobacteria bacterium
AGAGAGTGCTTATCGTTGTCTGCGGTTTCGTCCCGATGAAGCGGGCGCATGAGCGGTCGAGACGTTTCCTTTCGCCCCTCATGCGCCCGGATTGTTAATTGGTACCCGAAATCTGTTGAGAGCCCGATACTGCCGTGAGACAGCTTTTTCCTTCTCGCGGCTCAACTACGCCCGGTTCTCATCAATTGCCGTCACCCTTGCCGTTGGATTTTACCTTTTCGTCATTCCCCTCATGTACTTTCATATCCTTTAAGAATCCGGCGAGTTTGTCGTCCATTGCCTTCTGCTCTACCTTGCCGCTCGTCCAATATCCCACCGTGTACAACACTGTGTCAGAGGGGCCATTCCTCTTTTTGGTGATGTCATTCCTTGAATATACCGTCGCTATACCGGTATATTCATCTTTGTAATAGGCAGAGCGGTTATAGGGAAACTTCAGCCCTACGACGTCTTCCCAGCCGCTCTGAAACTTGTCGGGCAGTTCCTTCGGGGGTCTTGCGTTCCGGAATATGCTGTAGGAAACGTTGGTATGCTTATCTTCGCCGATTATGATACCATCGACGTCCCATACGGTCTTTCCCCGATCTCTATAGTAACTGAACCGCAGCTTGAGATCGCTCTTATCGGTTATGCTCATAAGCTCGGGCCCGAGGGATGCCGATAGGCGCGGCGAGTTGTACCGGAACTGCTTTCCGTTCTCAATCCGGATATCGATGGTGGAGAACACGGACGGGAGCAGACTTTTCAGCGCCAGGAATTCACGCCACTCCTTGAAGGTGCCGTAGTATGACAGGTAGATGAAATCGGTCAGCACCTTGAGGTCGGGGATATGACCGCTGTTCACCGACCCGGTCTGGTCGACTCTCAGCATGGCAATGCATCCGCCGGGAACGGGCAATGAAAAGATAACAAACTTCCGGTCGTTGTATTCGGATCGCCAGGTCCGCACCGTCCATTTTCTGCCAAAGGCATCAGTGTACAGATAGTCCTCCTGCGCCTTGCCCATTGAGATGATCTTCACCTTCTCGGAGCCTACCTCCCGGTATACATAGACCCCTTTGAGAATAAGATCCATGAGGGTTTTCGAATCGCCGATAAACTTGTTCATCGGGATGTCGTCGGGCTTGTGAATGAGGAAGTAGAACGTGGCTCCAATGCGACCGTACGAGAGGTAGCCGTTGTTGCCCAGGTCCCCGTCCTTCGGGTCCTTGGCGGCGAAGGCGTCCCAGTTTCCGTCCTCATCTTTCATGATGACATGGGGAAAGACGGCATTATAGTCCTGATTGAGGAGGGCTGTTGACCCTTTGCCGTTTGGAAAGATGTTTTGCCGGTTTTCCGCCAGAAGTTTCTTGAGCAGCGACTCCGAAAATTGATTGAGAGACTTTATTACCTCATTGTCTAATTGACCATACGTTTTCGGAAGAACGATCACTTTGTGAAAAGTATCCATTTTTGTCATGTCCATGTTGTCGAGAACGTACTTCAATTTCATATGAACGATCGCCCGGTTTGCCGGCGCTTTTGTAACCTCGGAGATAGGGAGCGCATAGTTCAGGTTTTCGTTTTCAGACTTCCGCAAGACGATCCCGATGACATTGCCGTCTTTGTCCAGAAGCGGGCCGCCGCTGTTCCCCGGCGAGGCTGCCGCCGAGAAACGCATCCACTGCCACTCCCCTGCTTCTTCCTCCGGAGTGTTCGACGTGTAGAGCCCGTCCCTGATGATGATCCCTTGGGCCAGCGCGTTGCCCACGGCAAAAACCTTCTGATTCACCTGAGGAGCAGCATTGACCGGGAGAAAGCGTTTCACCGCTCCGTTTTTAAGCGTGAACACGACAAAATCGCGGTTGAGGGAGTATTTGATGATCTTGTCGATCCGGTAAACCTTGCCGGCTTTGTCACGGAGATGTACTTCGCCATACTGGCTTTCCGAACCAATGAGCATGACATGAGCTGCCGTGACGAACTGCGTTGAGTTTATCGCAAAAGCGGTGCCTATGGAGTAGTACTTATCATTCCTGACTGCATAGGGGATAAGATCCATCGGCAATGGCTTTTCGTACTGCATGGAATCTTTCGCCGGCTTCTGCACAACAACCTCCAGTACCGCGTTATTGACCGTCTCAAGAGCTTGAGGGCTCAGCGATACATCGATGGGAACAGCGCCGGGGACTCTGGCGCACCCCATAAAGGAAACCACAATGATAACAGCGACCAAATACATCCTGCCTGCTTTCAGGTAATTCTTCATGTCCTTCACCATATCTCGGTTCTCCTTTCCCTAAATGATTAAACTTTTCGGCACATAAAAAAACACGGTTCTTTTCGAACGGCCGAAGATCGCGGAATTTTAAGAATTATGAGCATAATTGTATACAATTGAAACTACAGCCCCCTTCCCGATCTCTAATAAAATCAATAGATTATACTGGGGCAACTGCAACTTAATTATTATTTTATATCTTAATTAAGCTAATTGCAAGTATTTTTTTTGTTGTGGCATATTTTTTTTGGTGAGGGTGTAAGTAAGAAAACTGGATATGCTAACTTCAGAAAGCAAGTGTTTGACTATTAAGGTTGCACGGCCACGCCCAAGATGAAGGAAGAGTAGCTACGTTTTAGTTACGTTAAAAAAAAAGAGCTAGCTGGTTAGCTAACTCTTTCTTTTTTCTGTCGTCCCCAAGGGGATTCGAACCCCTGTTATCGCCGTGAAAGGGCGGTGTCCTGGGCCGGGCTAGACGATGGGGACCTTTTAAAACAGTTTTGAGTTGCGCGTAAAAAAAAAATTCAAATCCAGGCTGATAAATTCACAACTATGAACTTAAAACTCACAACTAAGAACTGATCTTGAATGGTGAGCCGGCTGGGATTCGAACCCAGGACACCCGCCTTAAAAGGGCGGTGCTCTACCACCTGAGCTACCGGCCCGCGTTCTTTGCGCGAAGAGGCGTATATTAGCAAAGAAGCGCTGTATTTGTCAACAAAAAATCCTTTAGCGCTATTTCGCTCCCCGCGCTTCCACCTTCTTAAAGGGCTGTTGGAGAATGATGGTCTCATCTCTTCGCGCACCAGTTGAAATGATGGCCGGTTTGACTCCGCAGAGCTTGCAGATCTTCTCCACATAGGCACGGGCCTTTTTGGGAAGGTCATCATATTTGGTGACGCCGATCGTAGCATGTTTCCATCCGGGCATGGTGATGTACTGCGGAGTTCCCTTCTCGAGCACGGCAAGTTCCGAGGGCATTTCTTCGTACAGTCTTCCCTTGTATTTATAGCCCACACAGATCTTGATCTCATCGAGCGTATCGAGAACATCGAGTTTAGTGATAGCGACGCTCGTCATTCCGTTCACGCGCACAGAATGGCGGACAACGAGTGTATCCATCCAGCCGCATCGCCGCGGCCTTCCGGTCGTTGCGCCGTACTCTTTGCCGCGCGCGCGGAGCAGCTCGCCGAGCCTGTTCTCCTGCTCCGTCGGGAAAGGACCGCTTCCCACACGCGTCGTATAGGCCTTCACAATGCCCATCACCTCGGTAATGGCATTCGGGCCTATCCCGAGACCGGTACAGGCCCCCCCTGCAGTTGGGCTTGATGACGTCACAAAGGGGTAGGTCCCGTGGTCCACGTCCAGGTGCGTGCCTTGCGCGCCTTCGGCCAGGATCTTCTTGTTCTTCCCTATCGATTCGTTGAGGAAGAGTGTGGTATCGGTAATGTATTTCTTAAGGCGCCTGCCGTAGGCCAGGTATTCTTCGTAGATCTGGTCCAGATGCACAAGGGGTGCTTTGTAAAAACGTTCAAGCAGGAAGTTCGCTTCGCCGGTGTTGCATGCCAGCTTCTCGCGAAATACCTCGGGATCCAGGAGATCTGCCATCCTGATACCCTTGCGATTGATCTTGTCTGCATAAGCCGGCCCGATGCCGCGGCCCGTGGTCCCGATCTTCTTGGCGCCCTTGAGCTTCTCACACGCTATATCCAGGGCCTTGTGGTAGGGCATAATCAGATGCGCTTTATTGCTGATGAGCAGGTTCGTATCGAACTTGACTCCGCGCCGGGCCATGGCGTCCATTTCCTCGATGAGCGCGGACGGATCGACTACTACCCCGTTCCCGATGATGCATTTCTTGCCCCTGTGCAGGATGCCCGAGGGGACCAGATGCAGGATGAACTCGTTCATGCCCACCACGACCGTATGGCCTGCGTTGTGGCCGCCCTGATAGCGCGCAACGATATCCGCCCGCTCGGTGAGCAGGTCGATAATTTTTCCCTTGCCTTCATCGCCCCACTGGGCGCCGACAACGACTAAGACTGGCATTGTTTCTCCTTTACCAAATCCCCTCTTGTCCCCCCGTTTAAAGAGGGAACGGAGGATTAACCGCATCCTATATCTTTACTTGTTTCACCGACAGCACGTTCGGAAGTTGCTTGATCCTGGCCATGAGGTCATCAGACACCGCGTTGTCGATACTCACGACCGACATGGCAAGGCCGCCCTGCTTCTCGCGACCGAATTGCATCCGTGCGATGTTGACCCCGTTCTGGCCGAGCAGCGTGCCGATGCCGCCGATGACGCCCGGCTTGTCGTTGTTCATAAGAACCAACATGTCGCCCTCGGGCACGGTCTCCATCGGAAAGTTGTCCACCTGGATGATGCGGGGCTCCTTCTTGCTGTTCAGCGTCCCCGCGGCGGACATATACTTTCCGCCTGCCTTGATCTTGAGGATGACGAGGCTCGTGTATTCCGTGGCCTCGCTGGATTTGGACACCTTAACGTCGATTCCCCGGTCCTTCGCGATAAGCGGAGCATTCACGTAGTTCACGTTCTCCTGCAGCGTCGGAGTGAGCAGGCCCTTGAGAGCCGAGAGAGTAATCGGCTCCTGCTTCAGGTTCGCTGCCTCACCGCTGTATTCAACCGTCACTTGCGTGAGCCCGCCCTCATAGAGCTGGGCAATAAACAGGCCCATGCGTTCCGCGAGGTTGATATAGGGGGAGAGCGTCGGAAGCTGGTCTGCGGGAACCGAAGGCACGTTCACGGCATTCCGAACGGTTCCGGCAATGAGATAATCGACGATCTGCTCTGCCACGGCCACGGCCACGTTCTCCTGCGCTTCCCTCGTCGATGCGCCGAGGTGCGGCGTTGCGATGAAATTGTCGAGAGTAAGCAGCGGATGATTCTCCGGCGGTTCTTTCTCGAACACGTCGAAGGCCGCTGCCGCTACCTTGCCGCTCTTAAGCGCCTCGTAGAGGTCCCGCTCGTTCACAATGCCGCCGCGCGCACAGTTGAGGATACGTACGCCGTCCTTCATCATGGCGATCGTGTCTTTATTGATAAGGTTCGCCGTCTCCTTGGTCTTGGGCGTATGGATCGTAATGAAATCAGACCGTTTGTAGATCGTCGGCAGATCAGCGAGCTCGATGCCGAGGCTCTTCGCCTTTTCCGTGGAGATGAACGGATCGTAGGCCAGGACCCTCATCCCAAGCCCGATTGCCCGGCTCGCCACGACACTGCCGATGGCGCCGAGGCCGATGATGCCCAAGGTCTTGTCATAAAGCTCAACACCTTCGTATTTTTTCTTTTCCCACTTACCCGCCTTGAGCGAGGCATAGGCCTGGGGGATCATGCGGGCGCAGGCGAAGATCATGCCGATGGTGTGCTCTGCCGTGGTGACCGTATTGCCGCCCGGTGTGTTCATCACCACCACGCCCTTTTTCGTTGCAGCCGGGATGTCCACATTATCCAGGCCGCTGCCGGCCCGGCCCACGACTCTGAGCTTCGCTGCCTTCTCGAGCAACCCGGCGGTAACTTTCGTAGCTGAACGAATGATGAGCGCGTCGTAATCGCCGATGATCTTCTCGATCTCCTCGGCCGAGGTCTTGCTCCGGGCGTCCACTTCGAACCCGGCCTTTTTCAATATCTCCACCCCGACGGGCGAGAGATTGTCGCTGATGAGAACCTTCATGAATTCCTCCAGATGATATGGTGAACCACAGAGGGCACAGAAAAAAATTTTCATTCGTTTTTTACTGTTTCCCCGGTGGGCTCTGTGGTTAATGGTTTATTTCATCAAGATTTCCTGCGCTGCAGCGACACCCGTGCCCAGTTTCACCGGGTGGCCCAGGCCTTTGAGCACCATCTCGATGCCGGCGATGGCTGTGATCACGTCGAAAGTATCGGCGTAACCCAGGTGCGCGATGCGGAAGACTTTGCCCTTGAGCTTGTCCTGGCCGCCGGCTCCAGTGATCCCGTACTTCACGCGCAAATCTTTATAGATTGCCTGACCGTCAACGCCTGCCGGCGCTTCGATGGCCGTGAGTGCACTGCTCGGATTCTCCTTCGGGAAGAGCTTGAGGCCTAAAGCCGTGGCCCCGGCGCGGGTAGCCTTGGCGAGCCGCTCATGGCGTGCAAATACGTTCTCGAGCCCTTCTTCCTGGAGCATCTTGATAGAGGAGTTGAGCCCGATGATAAGCGTCACCGCCGAGGTGAAGTTCGTCTGGTTCTTGGACAGGTTCTCGCGCTCCTTCTTGAAATTGAAGTAGAACTTCGGCGTTTTGGCTGTATCGGCCATCTTCCAGGCCTTGTCGCTCACTGAGACGAAGGCAAGGCCCGGAGGAAGCATTACGCCCTTTTGCGAACCGCCGATCATGACATCGATCCCCCATTCGTCGGTCTTGATATTGTGTGCCACGAGGGCCGATATTGCGTCAACGACGAAAAGCGCGTCGGTTTTCCTGACCACGGCGGCAACGGCCTCGACGTCGTGGTACACACCGGTTGAAGTCTCGTTGGCTTGGACAAAGACGGCCTTGATCTTCGGATTCTTCTTGAGCGCGGCCTCGACCTGTTCGGGTTTGACGGCATATCCCCATTCCACGATGATCTCTTCGACCTTCATGCCGTAGGCTTGGCATATCTTGGTCCAGCGTTCGCCGAACTTACCGCCGTTAACGACCAGCACCTGGTCGCCGGGGTTCAGGAAGTTATTGACTGAGCCCACCATGCCGCCGGTTCCGGTTGAGCACAGGATGAGCACGTCGTTCTTGGTCTGGTAGAGCCACTGCAGACCCTTCTTCGCGGAATCGAGCACCGGAAGAAAATCCGGTGCCCGGTGATGTATGATAGGCATGGCCATGGCCAGGAGCGCCTCAGGCGGCACCGGGGTCGGGCCAGGGGCCAAAAGATATTTTTTCTGCATGAGTAAATCCTCCATTGACTGCGAGCGAAAGTGTTCGTCAGGTTGTGTAGTTAGGAACAACCGTGATAACGTAATTGTATTGTCTTAGAAGAAGATTATAGTCCCGCCGGGGCGGGACCTATGCCCGGGGTTGGTGTGTCGCTGGGATATTGTGGGTGTCTGTGCTGTTTCAAGGCAAAGCCGCCTCTCTTTATATAATTCAGGCGAAAACCCTATGACAGTAGCATAAGCCGATGAAAATTGTCAAGAAAATAGTTCTGCCACCCACAACAAGGGAGATGGGCTTATTGTAACACAAAAGTCTTATCTTTTAACAACATTCATGGTCAAGCTGAGCGAGAGCACCGGATTAGCATGGTCATTGGAATAAATGGTGAGGTGCTTTACAAGAGGTCCGCTCCTTCCGGTGGTATCCACACTCGCTTTAATCTGCCCGACGGCCCCGGGATCCAGGTGATTCGAACTAATCACCGCGGCGGTGCATCCTCACGACGGTACGACTCGATCAATGATCAACGGCTCATT
>JBLMWN010000085.1:0-3187 GCA_050257255.1 Betaproteobacteria bacterium
GACCTCTCCACCCAGGTGCAGAACCCGGTGGCGTTTCTGCCGGAGGATAACAACGGCGTGATAGTTCATCTCCCGAGCGTTCCTCCGGGCGGGGTGCCATCGGTCAACGGATCACTTGTGCTCGGGATCGGCACCCAATTCAACAACACCCCTTCCGGAGTGACTACATACCCCGCTGATCAATCTGGGGAATTCACAACAACCTTTAACGGAATCTTATACAATAGCTTTATCGACACCGGCTCGAACGGCCTTTTTTTCCCTTCTCCCTCGGCAAGTGTGCTTCCAGAATGCACAAGTCCGAATTCTGATTGGTTCTGCCCTTCGTCCACAATAGGTTTTTCCGCCATAAACACGGGAGCTTCCGGATCTCCGAGCGGCATGGCCTCATTCCTTATCGGCAACCTTGTGAGCCTTACCAGTTCATCTAATAACGTTTTTTCCGAAATCGGCGGGAATTCGTTGGGAGACTTCGAATGGGGATTACCTTTCCTCTTCGGAAGAAACATCTCCGTGGGATTAGAGAAGAGCAGTTCAGTCCTTGGCACTGGGCCTTACTGGGCGTATTGACTTGCTCAATAACAGGAAGAAGATGAAAAAAGTATTCGCGACTTCCGAAATATCTCTTTGAATAGTAAGGTAAAATACACCTTCAAGAAGAACCGGATTGCGTCGCAATTTTTCTTCCCGTAACAATTGTTTGGCTCGCCCGGTAAAATTATTAGGAGTAAAATGGTAATTGAAGCTAAGGCGGGTGCCCGACAGGAAATGAGTTTTATTCGATATCTCAAATATTGGATTCCGGTACTTCTATGGATGATTTTTATCTTTTGGATGTCGACCGGAACATTCTCCACACAAAATACTGTGTTGATTGTTGAACCCATACTCCGTTTTCTGATGCCTTCTATAAGCCCGGAGATGACAGACATGATTCATATTGCACTTCGGAAGTTGGGACATGTATCTAACTATTTTGTCCTGGGTTTTTTGTTGTTCCGCGCCTTTCGTGGCGGCTCAAAAGAATTGCGAATTCCGCGATGGTTGTTTTCTTCCTTTTTTGTTTTGGTGCTTTATGCTGCGAGTGACGAGCTTCATCAATCCTTTGTGTCCACAAGAACTGCATCGCTCCATGATGTCGGAATCGACATGCTGGGAGGGATTACTGCTTTGGGTTTAAGTGTGTTGCTGCATCTTAGTCGGAGAGCCGCGGATCATATAGCCTCTGGCAGGGAGAACAAATGAAAGTCACTGACCCGGTCTGTAATATGACGATCGAAGATAGAGAGGCTGTCGATAGATCGACGTACAATGGCAAGACGTATTATTTCTGCTCGAAGCCCTGCAAGCAGGACTTCGACATGGATCCTGAGTCTTACATAGGGGATAAGACGGCAGCCCCAAAAAAGGCCGCGGCAGAAAAAAAGATATCTGCCCATACCTGTCCCATGCATCCAGAGGTCAGGCAGCCCAAACCTGGTGCCTGTCCCAAATGCGGCATGGCCCTGGAGCCGCTGGAGCCGTCAATTCCCGTGAGCAAGACCCAATGGACTTGTCCGATGCATCCGGAAATCGTTCGCGACGCTCCGGGCAGCTGCCCTATCTGCGGCATGGCGCTTGAGCCGAAAACGATCACCGCCCAAGAAGAGGAAAATCCGGAACTCATCGACATGTCGCGGCGTTTCAAGGTCAGTGTAGTACTCACGGTGCCTGTCTTTTTGATTGCTATGCGGCATCTTATCCCGGGTATGTCATTCGTCGGCGGTCTGGTCCCCGCTTCATTTCTTACCTGGGCAGAACTCGTGCTCTCGACGCCAGTGGTCCTCTGGTGCGGGTGGCCCTTCTTCGTGAGGGCGTGGCAGTCTGTCGTCACCTGGAACCCGAACATGTTCACCCTGATTGGCCTCGGTACGGCAGTCGCCTATGTATACAGCCTTGTGGCGGCCCTTTTCCCCGGGTTGTTTCCTGCATCTTTTCGTACTGAAGGAGGTCAGGCAGGCGTCTATTTCGAAGCAGCGGCCGTGATCACCACTCTCGTGCTTCTCGGCCAGGTGCTTGAGCTCAGGGCCAGGAGCAGGACAGGGGCAGCGATAAGGGCACTGCTCGGCCTCGCTCCTAAGACTGCCCGTCGGATCGCTGACGGCAATGAAGAGGATGTTCCGCTTGAACAGATAAACCCCGGAGACCTCCTTCGCGTCCGTCCCGGAGAAAAAGTACCTGTGGACGGGACTGTAGTTGAGGGGTCGAGTTCAGTGGATGAGGCCATGATAACCGGCGAGCCGATTCCGGTAGAAAAGAAAAAAGGAGATCGCGTGATAGGCGCAACCGTAAACGGGACCGGTACCCTCGTCATGAAAGCCGAGAAGGTCGGCTCAGAGACCCTTCTGGCCCAGATTGTCCATATGGTGGCCGAGGCCCAGCGCAGCCGGGCGCCGATACAGAAGCTTGCCGATATTGTGGCGGGCTACTTCGTGCAGATCGTGGTTGCGATCGCCTCCCTCACCTTTGTGGTCTGGGCATGGGTCGGGCCGGAGCCCCGCATGGTATACGCCCTTGTGAATGCCGTTGCTGTTCTTATCATCGCCTGCCCCTGCGCCATGGGTCTGGCAACACCCATGTCGATCATGGTGGCGGCCGGGAAGGGCGCATCTGCCGGTGTGCTCTTCAAGAACGCCGAAGCTATCGAGGTGCTTAAAAAGGTCGATACCCTTGTCACCGATAAGACCGGTACGCTTACCGAAGGAAGGCCGAAGCTTGTTGACGTGGTCCCGGCCGACGGATTCGACGAGAAGACGCTTCTGCAATTTGCAGAAAGCATCGAAATTGGGAGCGAGCATCCTCTGGCCGCGGCGATTGTCGGGGGTGCGCGGGAGAAGGGCATCTCGCCTTCAAAGGTGGAATCATTCGATTCCCTGACCGGACGCGGGGTGACAGGCATGATCGGCGGAAGGAAGATCGCGCTCGGAAACCGAACACTCCTTGACGAACTCGGGATCGACCCAGGTGAAGTTTCCGCCAGGGCCGAGGTGATGCGGCATGACGGTCAGACGGTCATGTTTGTTGCCGCCGACGGGAAAGCCGCGGGTCTCCTGGGTGTTGCCGATCCTGTCAAAGAGACGACATCGGAGGCGATTGAATCGCTTCATGCGGAAGGCATCCGCATCGTCATGCTCACGGGCGACAGCAG
>JBLMWN010000086.1:0-4756 GCA_050257255.1 Betaproteobacteria bacterium
AAGAACGTGTAATTCATCTGCTGCAGGTCGGGTAATCCCGCACCAGGCTTGCACGCCTGCTCCAGGACTTCTGATCTTTCAGCCTTGAGCGTCTCCATGCGAGTGCGACATGCATCAGGCCACTCCTTGGGCATGGCGATGTCCGGGTTCCGGGGCACGCAGTTCTTGAGATTCCCGGCGTAAGCCTTGCGCAGCCGCTCCAGGGGCTCGCCTGCAGCGACAAAGATCTCCCAAGGCTGGGTATTGGCCCAGGACGGCGCATGGATCGCCGGTTCGAGGATCTTTATGAGCAGATTTCGGTCTATGCGGCCGGGCTTGAAGGCCCGTATGGTGCGGCGGGTGGTTAAGGCTTCAGTGACTTTCATGGAAAACCTCCGGCACGGCAAATCTAAGGGTCAACCATTTAAAGGGCACCGTCATGGGTGCCCCTAAGATGTTTCGTGCATCCCTTTTGACCTTCCCAGTCCTTTCACCGCTGCACACCCACCCTGTTCTTGCCCACCGAACGTTCACTCAGTGAGAGCCCCGCTCTCCGAAGGGTTTGAGCTTCTCCCATCCACATCGTTTCAAGCGCCTTCAGATCATCCCGATCATCGTACGCGGGATCATCGACCGGCTCGAGCTCGTCGAGAACTTCGATCAGGAAACAAAGTTTTCAGCGCCTCTCCTTGCCTTGCCTTTACTCTCTCCGTTCCTCGCTCCCGCAATTTGCGGTCTATGCATTGCCTTCTTGTCCTCTGCTCCTCCATCTCAGCAACATCATGATGCCGACCCATACAAGCGTCCTGAAGAGCATCGCCATGATGCTGATCAATGCCACCGCTTCCCGGAATGAGAACAGAATGATGAGGATCATGAGTACAAGGCCATGAAGCGTAACGATCGTTGTCGCGAATGTGACGCTCCAGGTGCTCCTCACCCACACGCCGATCCCGGTGATCACCGACACGAAACCGAGCACAACATTATACCAGACAAGCCAGGGGAGGACCGTGTAGGCTTTGGTCGAGAGGCCGAGCAGGACGCTTCCCCCTTCCTTGATGGAGAGCAGTCCGAGAATGATAGCCAGTATTGCTGCAAGACGATGCTTGTTATTCATATAAAAAAGCAAGTAAGAAATATAACCCAATTAAGAAGTAAAAAATAACAGAATTAAGTAACTATTTTCCCTTTTCTACTTTTTCCCTTCTTACTTTATTTTCATAAGTCAATCTCCTCACTTCCGGTCCTGCGGTTTCGCTTCTGTCGCGCTCCCGGGAGCCGGAGCAGCGTTTTGCGGTTTCTCCTGTTTCTTCGGTTTTACCTGCTTCGTGCTTTTCTCTTCAGGCTTTGCTTCAGGGGCCGGCTCGGGAGCTGCCTGCTGTTCTTTTACCACCCGTATGATCTTCGGGTCGTCGATAAAGGGCGTGTACTTCGGCAGGGTAAATTCGATCACGTCTTTTTCGTTGATCAGAAGGTTGACCTCGTCGGCCTTCTTCTTGAACGTGGCCAGCAGCACGCCTTCGGGCGTATCCACGGTCAGGAGAAGCGCATTCTCCTTTTTCTGTTTTGCCGCGACGGTCCCTTTGACGGCAATTGCTTTCCCCGTTACCCATTCGGGGATGTAGGGCCGCACGTAGTTGGGCAGGAAGATCGTGCCCAGGATACCCAGTACCAATCCGAAGACAAACGGAGCAACGCGAGATGGTTTATGCATGTTCATGAATCGGCCTCCTGAACAGTTCAGTTCTCAGTTTTTTTTTAGTTCTGCGTTCATGGTTCGCTGTTACACTCTTTCTGCGTACTTTCCGGAAAATAAGACAATTATCCTAAAAAGAGCATTTGGGACGCAGATTAAATCGGATAAACGCAGATAAAGCCAGAACAAAAATGATTTTGAACTTCGAAAAAGAATCACCCAACAGGTGAGTCGCGATTTAATCTAAAGATTTTGTTTTATCTGCGTAATCTGCGTTCATCCGCGTCCAACTGCCGTTTTCAGGATTATTCGTGATACTGCGGCGCTCTTGGATTGATTTTGGCACAGAAGGCGCTCCAAGACAAGATAAAAATTTGGAAAGGCTTCCGCCGGGACGCCCCGAGCCTGTTGTCGATTCATCAGAAGCTCAGGGCCACGCCTGCGGCAAACCCCTGCCAGACCAGATCATCAATGTCGGATGCGCCATTCCGGCTGATGCTGTACTTCCAGTGTCGATAGCCTCCTGTCGCCGCCACATTCGGTGACAGCCAGTACGATGCCGAAAGATCCAGGCTTTGCATCACACGCAACCGATCAAAGTTGAACGGTATGATATCAAGAACAAAACGGAGATCAAGGATCAGACGATCGGAGACGCGCGCGCCTATTCCCGCCCCGCCGATTCCCCCGCCATCACGAAAACGCTGTTGCACAGAAAATCCCGCGGACTGGAGGCGAAGGTCAAGGTCCGTGTAGAGGACGCCGCACAGGAGCTCGAAAAATACCGGCGTATCGTGCGGGGACCTGAACCGAAGCGCCGCCGACGCGACATCAAGGTTGAATGCCTGCTCAATATCCGCAGGGCCGGATAGTGTTGCCCCCGCAAACGAGAGCGTTTCACCGGCGTTTATTGTCTGGTGTCCGTTGCCTCTCCCCCCGGAAACGTCCACGTCCAGAGCTTTGTCGCTCAGGCCATGCAGGTTGTCATGATCAAAAAGCGGATAGCCGACCCGGACGGAGGGGAAGAACACATTCTTGTCCTCGCCTTTGATGGGGGCATACCCCGGACCGCACCCGGCAAGGACCGTTGCCGCCGCAAGCAGGATAAGCAGACGCCGCGGGAAAATACGTTGACGCGTGATCATGACTTTTCCTTCCGACCAGGGATTCCTGCAGCGTTGGTTCTTCTGCCTATTCGGAGAAGACTTAAGAAGTTGATGGCAACAAAAATGCGCGACACATCTGGCATCTGTTGCAAGACGCCACTGACCCTCTATTCGGCCATTCTTCTTTTTACCCTGTCCCACGTCCGCGTGATCAGGAAGCTTTCTTCCATGTTGTTGACCATGCGGATGAACTTGTTCATCGGCACGGCAAAGGTCAGCGTCTCTTTCGGGACGTACGGCCGGGCGGACACGTCGAACATGCCGAGCACAGCCCGGGGGCGGGCAGAGTCTTTCTCAAGATAGGGATACTGCACGATCGATCCGCAGCCTGCGGAAAAAGGACAAAAGACCCCGTTCGGCTCCGCCTCGTCGAAGTTGGCGAGCGTGAAGAGGCCGGAAAGAACATCGGGAGTCGCGAAGAAGACCGCGGCTGCCGGATCGTCCATTTCTTCGATCGCGTCGAACCGCTTGAAGACGATGTACTGCGCCGGCGCGTCGAATTGCGGCGCGGTCTTCATCATCTCCCTGACGAGCTCAGGAGATTTCTTATACCGCTCGCCCTCAAGTTTGCCCGGCATGCCGCATGACAGGAAGTACTCGAAGGTCGGGCTGATCTCTTGGCTGAAGCCCGTATATCTCCTGCCCCCGCCGCAGCCGATGGAACCGGCCTCGAAGCAGAGCGGCGTCCCTTTCCGCGCCCTGGCCAGCACGCCGATCATGCACTGGTGGGCCGACGGGGGCGCAACACGCTCCGCGCGGTTTTCCTTGTTGGTGTAGTAAAAAACAAGCGGGAGTTCGGCGTTCTGAAAATACCCGCTCCACGACTCCAGGAACTTCGCCTTGAGCGTCATGTTCATTTCACATGCTCCCTTCCTGTTCCGGCATCCAGTCGTTGGGGCGTCGGAACGCTCCAGATACCTTTTAGAATCCGCCAGGGTCAGATCCGTTTACGTAGACCGATGTAGGATGCTCCGCGGTAGCCCTCAGGGGCTCAACGCCTTCACGGCGCTTTCGCTGAGTTATGAGTTAACGAGGCAACGCCTCAGACCGATGAAGTAAAACCATAATTTTTGAACCGCGGAGGCGCGGAGGCGCAGAGAACTTCAAATTTTTAATTTTTTAAAACTCAGGGACTCGTTATAATTTCTCCGCGTCTCGGCGTCTCTGCGGTGAATGCTTTTGGCTTTTCAGAACTTGACTCAAAATTAAAGATGTTGGTACGTAAAGTACTTTAACCGTCCCTTGCCAACATCGTTAGGAGAACCGTTGTCCGCGTATTTTACCAGTGGTATCCAACTAAAAGACCAAAATGGGTCCCGCCTGCATTTGTGTCTACGTTCTCAAGGGTTACATCGGCTGTTGAATATTTTAATTCCAAGCCTAAATTAAAGTTGTAGCCC
Source organism: Betaproteobacteria bacterium (assembly GCA_050257255.1). Classification (GTDB taxonomy): domain Bacteria; phylum Nitrospirota; class UBA9217; order UBA9217; family UBA9217; genus JAJYKN01. Next base: position 4,245 of record JBLMWN010000086.1, read on the forward strand.
AATGTAAAATATACGCCTCCCCCGAGCCATACCCCGGTGCCGTCGTCGGTATCAGTAAACGAGCCGACGCCAGGAACTACCTCTTCTGCCTCGGCATGCATAAAGGACACGCCCCCGCCGATAAACGGGCGGACAGGAGAGATCCCCTCCCAGACCTTTCGGACACCGATATTAAACTCCGATGTCCTGCTTTTGAACGTGTCTATTGTCCCATTAAACGGGTCAAAAAAATCTCCTTCTCCCGAGGCGACCATCAGGTCGATGGCGATACTTATTGGCCAATTTCTTTGCCTGAAGTCGAACTCAATGCCGAATTCACCCTGCTCTTCGGCGGGCTCCCAAAAGTCCTTATCGTTGAGGGTCTTTTGGCCGAGGAACGCGTTAATATTTCCTGTCCATTCCTGAGCTGAGACGACAGACGCACACAGTAAAGAAAGGAGCACAGCAAGAACTAGAATGACGTATTTATTCACCATTATAAGTCTCCTATGTATGGAATTTTTGATAGGAAC
>JBLMWN010000087.1:0-10975 GCA_050257255.1 Betaproteobacteria bacterium
ACTGTCATGCTGAATTCATTTCAGCATCTCATCTTTTCAACATATTACGAGACCCTGAAACGAGTTCAGGGTGACATATTAGGACTTTTTACGAATGAATCATTTTTAGATGTTTTTAGAAGCGCACTTGATTCTTATCACCGGTCATTATATAATCCGAGTAATTATCCCGCTGGGGTGTCAACTGTATATTTGGATAATCCTTTCCAAGGACAGGAAGTCTTCGTGGGGCTGTACGATTGTCGATTTTATCATGTTGATGAAACTTGTGCTTTCCAGGCCAATATTTCAGCACCCCCTAAGGGGATAATTACCGAGGATTACTAGAACATGGCGTTTACCGGAGATTTAGAACATCTGCATATAGTAGACATTATCCAGTTGGTCCACACAACGAGGAAATCGGGCGTTTTTTCCGTTAAAGGGAGCAGAGGGGAGAGCAAGATTGTTTTCAGCAAAGGATATATTGTCTGTGCAAATCATATCAACAACAGCGTCCGCATCGGGACCGTTCTGGTAAAGACGGGCGCCATAACCATTGATGATCTCACGCAGGCGTTGGGCGCCACGAAGGATGCCGGTAAAAGCCGTAGACCGCTTATGGCTACTTTAATTCAGATGGGCAAGCTAAAACGGGAAGACGCTCTGAGGGGACTCAAAAAACTGGTCGAGATGACAATCGTTGAGCTGATGAGCTGGACGAAGGGTACATTTACTTTCGATACGGATCCGGTCGCCATCTCTTCCGAAGGAGGGGTTTTTTACGGCGATACGGAGCAGGATGTGGCAGTTGATGCCCAAATGGTTTTGATGGATGCACTTCGTATCTTTGACGAGCGGGAACGCGACCGCGAGGCCGGAAAAGAAGTTCTGTCCTTAGAGGCGCTTTATGCCGATGTCCTTCCGGCAGAACGCGCTGGTGAAGCAAAAGGAGAACGTCCGGCAGTTACAGCGGATGATCTCGGGCTTGCCGATATTGATCGGCTTGAGAAGAAAATACCCCGGCCTGTTTCTGAAATGGAAATCTTTGATCCGGTCGAAATCCATCGCCAGAAAATAAAGGAAATACTCGCGGGTTTTTCTTTCGAGGAGCAGGAAGCATTCGTTTCTTTTCTGAGGAAAGCCGTGGCTCGTAAAGTTGCGCCCGACGCTGCGGCGAAGCAGGCGAACAAGGCTGTCGTCCTTTTCAGCGGCGATAAGCTGATCACGCATTCAGTTATGTCCATATGTAACAATGAAGGAGTACCCGTATTTGCAGCAAACGACGAAAAGGATCTCGAACGGATTGTATCGCAGTGTCTCTCTACCATGAGAATGCCTGTGGTTGTTTTTGATAGTCCTGCGCGATCAGAAGGCAGTTTTCCCGAGGGAAAAATCATCAGCCTGCGGAACCGGGTGAGGGGAAAGTACCCTGCGGTCCCTGTCCTTCAACTCGCCGCTCCTCAGGAGATTAATTTCATCCTTCAATCATACAATGACGGCGTCAGGGCCGTTCTGCCGAAGCCGTTGAAAGAAGTCCGGAGAGAAACGTACGTCCAGGATACTATAAAGTTTCTCGACGCTTTCAAGTCGTATATCAAAGGTTTTCAGTACCGACTCGATGACACCGATACGTACGTGAAAAAGCTAAAAGACGGCATCACGTCGCTTCGCGGGCTCACCAGCCTTTCTGATGCGGCGCTGGTGATTCTCGCAGGTGTTGCCGACATGTTCGAACGTGCGGTCACGTTTCTTGTCCGTCCTTCAGAATTGATCGGTGAAAGGGCCATTGGAGTGAGTTCCGAAAAAAGCATGGGGCCGACTCCGGCAGACAGGCTGAAGATACCGCTCTCAAAACCTTCGGTTTTCCGGGATGTGCTCGCAAAAGGGCTGGCCTATTACGGAGAGAGCAGCGATGAAGCGGTAAAGGAGCTCTTTAAACTAATAGGCAAACCTCTGTGTCCGGCTGTTGTCCTGCTGCCCTTGATAAGCGACCGAAAGGTTGTAGCGGTTGTATACGGGGATTTCGGGGGAAAAGAGGCATCCCCTGTGCAGCTCGATATACTCGAGATCCTTGCTCAGCAGGTCGGCATTGCTCTGGAATATGCGCTTTCCCGCAGACAGATGACTAAAGCGGCTCAAAAATCATAGATACATGGATGTGTCTCAGACTGAGATAAAACGCGGAGGTACAAGGGCGTCATGGACATTGCAATATTTAATCAGATTCTTCACATTGCCTTCGAAAAAAGGGTTTCGGATATCCATTTTGAGGTCGACCACCCGCCGATGTTCCGTGCGCGCGGCCATCTTATTCGCTCCAAGCTCGCGAATTTAACGAAAAAAGACACCGAGTTCGTCGCAAACACGGTTATGGAGCAGCACAACCGGAAGCTGCCTGAAGACTTGAAGGAATTTGATACCTCCTATGCTCTGGCGAATGTCGGCCGTTTTCGCGTGAGCATCTTCCGGCAGCGCGGCAATCTCGGTGTCGTCATGCGGGTCATACCGCATCAGATAAGTACATTCGAGGAGTTGAATCTTCCCCCTGTCCTCGGCAAGATTTCGCAGGTTCCTAACGGCCTGATACTCGTCACCGGACCGACCGGCAACGGCAAATCAACGACGCTCGCATCGATGATAAGGTTTATCAATGATAATTTCAATTACAATATCATTACAATTGAGGATCCGATCGAGTTTCTGTTCACTTCGAACAAAAGCTGTGTTATTCAGAGGGAAGTGGGCATCGATACGGAAAGTTTCAGCGTTGCATTGAGGTCTGCGATGCGCATGAATCCGGATGTCATCATGGTCGGAGAAATGCGCGATCTCGAAACCGTAGACGCCTGTGTTAAGGCCGCCGAGACGGGGCATCTGGTATTATCTACTCTTCATACCCATAATGTCGCTTCGTCCATCAACCGTATCGTCGGTTATTTTCCGCCTGAGGCGCAGGAGAACGCCAGGCACAGACTGGCAGAGAGTCTTACCGCCATCATATCCCTTAGGCTCATAAGAGGAAAAAGCGGCGAAACTATTCTGCCTGCCCTTGAAGTGATGTATGCAACGTCTACCATTAAGGCGTGCATCTGGGACAATCACCTCGATGAGATTGAGCAGTATATCGAAAGGGGACGCGACGAATACGACATGCAGACAATGGACCAGCATCTCATTCAGCTCTGCAGAGCGGAACTCATAACTCTCGATGAGGCAAAGCGCGTCTCTCGCTCGAAAGACCTTGAGCGAAAACTGATGTACAGTTGATTATTTAGGCCCTCGGCAAGCTCCTTTTTCTATTTTGTCAAACAACGAAGGATATAGCTTGTTTGCGCATTCTTTGCAGATACTGTGGGTGAATTCTGCTTTCGTGTGTCTGCTGATATATACATCTACATCATGCCAATATCCTTCATCGTCGCGTATTTTTTTGCAATTGGCGCAAATGGGCAATATGCCGCTCAGTTCCTTAACCGCGTTTAAAGCATTTTGCAGCTTCGTAATGAGACCTGCTCGCTGCTGCATCGTGATTCGCAATTTAGAAAGCAGCAATGTCACGATAATAAAAAACGCGAGGTACATTGCTATATTCCAAATCTCGGCTGGAGGATTACCATAGTTTTTCCCAGATACAATGACCGAAAACAGCATCGTCATAACAGGCCAGGTTGAGCATGCAATGCCGGTTTTTTTGCCGATAAACCAGGTAGCATAAGAAATCGGCATGAGATAAAATATTTTCATGCGATATTCGAAACCCGTCCAATAATCTAAGAATCCTATCACTAGAGTAAAAAGGATGCTGATAGCAAGATGATATTCTCTTGGTTGCTTGTCCCACTGTTCCAAGATGTTCATATGACCCCTCACTATGATAATAAAAGCGTAGAAGACAAATATTGTTTAATGTGCCTTACATTCAATGCTTCTGCTCTTGCATCCACACGTCTATTGCATTGAAAGACATGGGACGGGCAAAGAGGAAACCCTGGCCATAGCCGCAGTGCAGGCTCTTGATATTGGCTAATTGATGCTCCATTTCGACCCCCTCGACGATCACTTCGAAATTCAGGCTTTTGGCTAGGGAAACAATGTGTGTGATGACCTCCTGATTGCCGCCGTTGGCAGTAAGTTTGTTGATAAAACTGCGGTCGATTTTGAGCGCACTGACCGGAAAACGTTGCAGGTAGCTCAGCGAAGAATGGCCGGTGCCGAAATCATCAATATGGAGATGTATGCCCATGCTTCGCAGCCGATTCATTGTCTCAACAGCAGCACCAACATTTTCCATAATCATGCTCTCCGTGATTTCCAATATCAAGGTATGCGAATCAACGCCCGTCTCAGCCAGAAATCGGGAGAGTATGCCGACAAGGTCCTGTCGTGAGAATTGCCTGCCTGAAATATTGATACTCATGCTGAGAGGTGGTTGAACGGGGTACCGTATCTGAAGCATTTTCAGATCGCGGCAAGCTTCGTGAAGTATCCACTCTCCGATATGATAGATAAGTCCATGTTCCTCTGCCAAGGGGATGAACTCCATGGGGTAGATGAGGCCCCGCGTTGGATGATTCCAGCGGACGAGTGCTTCAAATCCTATCACCTTTTGCGTTATCAGGTCCATGATGGGCTGATAGTAGAGAGTAAGTTCCTTATGGTCGACTGCTCCCTGCAGATCGGCTACCAATTGCATCCGGTCCAGGATATTGGCATGCATCTTGGTATCGAAGATTTCATACGCTGCATTACTCCGTCCTTTTGCCTCGTACATCGCGATGTCCGCGTCGCGAAGAACCTGTTCCGGCCGTTCATAGCGTTCCGAGCCTAATGCGATTCCGATGCTGATAGATGAAAATATTTCGTGGCCTTTGATGTTGAGCGGGAGAACCAATTTCTCTCGAATCCGCTCAGCGACATTGACGGTGTAAACGGGGTCGCTGATGTTCTCCAGGAGAATTGCAAATTCATCTCCTCCGAGCCGCGCGATGGTATCTCCGGGCCGGATGCAATCCGCCAGCTTGCGACCGACCAAGACGAGCAGTTGATCGCCGATGGTGTGACCGAGGCTGTCGTTGATGATCTTGAATCGGTCTATGTCGAGGAAGAAGACCGCGTAGTCGGTAGTGCCAGGCCGCCGCTGCGACGCAGTAATAACGTGTTGAAGCCGGTCTATGAAAAGCGCCCGGTTCGGGAGGCCCGTCAGGGGATCGTGGAAGGCATCATACATGTGCTGTTCATCCGCCTTTTTCCTCTCGGTGATGTCAGTATATGTCCTCACAAATCCCTTGGTGGGCAGTGGATTATGGGTCAGAAGGCACCATCGGTTGATTCCTTGAATCGTTAGGGGAAATTCAATTTCAAAGGGAGCGGGCAGATCAAGTTCTTGTAACGTCCGCCGAAGCATATTCTGGGTTTGTCCAGTCGTATCAGCCCATACCTTGAGGATATCTCTGAAATCACGGCCTACCACGACCGTTCCCTGCTGCAACCGGAAAAGTTCCTCAAACTGTCTGTTGAATGCGAGCACGGCATAGTCTGGCCCGACAACGATCATGCCCTGCGTAATATTGTTCAAAACAATAGTAAGAATTTCCGCTGCCTTAGAACTGTCTTCTTCATCGAACAACGTTCTCTTGTCAATAGGTTTGTTCTCCATGAAGTGAACCCCTCCCATTGGACAAAATAGGTTAGAGTAGCAGACGGGGTCTTAGGCCCAAGCCCCAGACAGGGGCGGAAAGGATCTTGTCATGAGAAAGCAGAAACATTCACCTCCTATTTCAAGCGCCAACTTTTCGCTTAACGAAGCGGATGAGCGTTCTGCCTGCATGAGGCATCCGTTCAATCCGCCCTGATGAGCCGCGCTTTGCGTGGCTCATCAAAGTAATTAATCGACCAATAAAAGTGTATCAGAGCTAACTTCTGTTGGATGTGATTCTCGTCACTTCTTTATACAACTACTCGGGGTGTCCATTAAATCGGGGGAGGCGGCGGGTTGAAACTTTCTGTGTTATAAAAAATGGCAGCTTAAACTGCTTCAGGAAAGACATGCTATACAATAATCAAAAAACAATTCGACACAAGGGGGCTCGCAAATTGGGTTGTAACTTTATAAAGCGAGATAAATGGAAACTACAACTAGTTCAGGAAGAAGTCGCCACCTCAGCCGACGAGGCATTATTGCCTCACTCTGTTATTTTCAGGCTCTCCTTATACACTTCTTTCTTCGGCAATCCGAGCTCCTCTGCAGCCGCTGAAATAGCTTCCTTCTTGCTCAACCCCCGATGGAGCATAAGGTTTTTAAGATACTCGGCGGTATCGACATCCTTTTTCTGAGGTTCCGCTGAAGCGCCGTGCACGATGATGGTGAACTCACCTTTGATGGTTCCTTCCCGCAGGCGCCTGAGGATTTCCGAAAGCAGTCCCCACATCGTCTCTTCGTGGATCTTGGTCAGTTCCCGCGTGATGACTGTCCGGCGGTCGCCGAAGACTGCAAGCATGTCCCCGATGGTCTTGATGATCTTGTGCGGGGCCTCGTAGAAGATGATGGTGCGTTTTTCTTCGGCAAGCTCCCGGAGCCGCTTGAGCCGGGCCAGATGTTTTGCCGGGAGAAATCCCTCGAACACAAAACTGTCTGTTGGGAGACCGGATATCGAGAGCGCCGCTATCGCGGCGGTTGCGCCGGGGATAGGGACGACCGGTATCTTCTCGTCTACGGCCAGGTTGATGAGGAAGTAGCCGGGATCGGAGATGCCGGGCGTGCCTGCATCGGACACGAGGGCCACGTTCTTGCCTTCCAGAAGGCGAGCGACGAGGACAGGCGCTTTCTCTTCTTTATTGTGATCATGGTAGCTCGTGAGCGGGGTCTCTATCTGATACCGGTCAAGCAGGTGCCTGGTATGGCGCGTGTCCTCGGCGGCGATGAGGTCGACTTCCCTGAGCACGCGGATCGCCCGGAGGGTGATGTCTTCGAGGTTCCCGATGGGGGTGGCGACGATGTAGAGAATCCCAGGTTCCATAATTCATCTCACCAGACGCAAAGGTCGCAGAGAAGATCTAACAATAATCATTTCTCGCAGAGAAAAGATTCTGGATGACGAAAAACAAGGCTTCATTTTTATTTTTAAATTCTGATTTGGGCTTTCTTTTGCGCGCTTTGCGTCTCTGCGAGAGACAAGAATCTGTCTTTTGTTTTTCCTCAGCGTACTCTGCGGCTCTGCGAGAAACCAACCTTAATAGCTTTTATACCGATTCGTGATCGGGAACCTTCTATCCTTGCCCAGGCTGCGAGGGGTGATCTTGACGCCGGGAGGGGCCTGGCGGCGCTTGTACTCGCTCGAATCCACGAGCCGGATCACGCGCTCAACGGTCTTGCGGTCGAAGCCCATCCTGAGCATCTCATCGAATTCTTTGTCGTCCTCTACGTATGCCTTGAGAATGGGGTCGAGCACTTCATACACGGGCAGAGAATCGCTGTCCTTCTGGTTCGGCCGGAGTTCGGCAGTGGGAGCCTTCACGAGCACGCGCTTGGGGATGATGGCCCTGCCTTCGAGGCGGTTGATGCACCTGCACACGTCGTAGACCATGGTCTTGGGCACGTCCTTAATTACGGCAAAGCCGCCTGCCATATCGCCGTAGAGCGTGGCGTAGCCCGTGGACATCTCACTCTTGTTTCCGGTGGTGAGCACGAGCCAGCCGAATTTGTTCGAGAGCGCCATGAGGATGTTGCCCCTGATGCGCGCCTGCAGGTTCTCTTCGGTCACATCCTGACGGGTCTTCGCGAAGACGCCGCGGAGCGTCCTGAGATAGCTATCAAAGGACTGCTTGATCGGGACTTCGATGATTTTGATGTCAAGATTGTGTGCGAGATCGTATGCGTCTTCACAGCTTTCGAGGGAGCTGTACTGCGACGGCATGAACACGCCGTGGACGTTCTCTTTGCCGATAGCAGCTACGGCAACGGCAGCTACGAGCGACGAATCGACGCCGCCCGAGAGGCCGATGACGACAGCCTTGAAACCGGTTTTTTTCACATAATCACGCGTGCCGAGCACGAGGGCACGGTACACTTCTTCGCACAGAGAATAGGGTTTCACAACGTGCGCGGAGGGAAGAGGTTTTTTGGGTGCCGCCGGTTTGTCCGAAATAACCGCGGAGTCGATATAATCCCGGTGCTCGTCAAGGATCTGCTCCGACGTGACATCTGCACCGTGGCGGGGCGGACCCGGGAGCCTGATGTCATGGGTGATCAGCTCTTCCTCAAACTGCTTTCCGGCGGCGAGCACTTTCCCCCTTGGATCCAGGATCATGCTTTGGCCGTCGAAGACGAGTTCGTCCTGCCCGCCGACGGCGTTGGTATAAATGACGAAGACGTTGTTCTCTTTCGCGCGCAAGGCGAGCATCTGTTGGCGTTCTTTGCCCTTGCCCTTGTGATAGGGCGAAGCGTTTATGGCTATGATGATTTCGGCGCCTGCGACGGCCTGGGTGCGCGCAGGACCGTCGGCGAACCAGATGTCCTCGCAAATGTTGACGCCGATATTGACGCCCCTGACCGTGATGACGGGGAAGCGCCTGCCGGGCTTGAAATAGCGGTATTCGTCGAACACGCCGTAGTTCGGGAGCAGGATTTTGTGATAGACATGGACGAGTTTGCCGTTGCTGATGACTGCGGCAGCATCATAAATGTGCTTGTTCGAGTCCACGAATCCGACGATCGCCGTAATCCCGCGCGTCGCTTTCGTGATCTCCTTGAGCGTACGGAGGTTGTCCTTGACGAATTGCGGCTTAAGGACCAGATCTTCAGGCGGATAGCCGGTAACGGCGAGCTCGGTAAAGGCGACCACGTCGGCGCCGAGCCGACGGCTGCGGTCGATGTAATCGATGATCTTGTCCCTGTTGCCCTTGAGATCACCCACCGTGGGATTTATCTGGGCCATGGAAATGCGAAGAGTTCTCATTGGTTTCTCGATAACAAATCAAAGTCGAAGATAAAAGTATACATCAAAAAAACTTGATTCAGAAGCGTCTCTCGCAAAGACGCAAAGTTCGCAAAGGAAGGCGTAAGTCCGGGTTAAAATCAAAGGCCATTCGCGATACGGGTAATGCCATCTTTCATGAGATCGACATTAAAATTGGCCAGAAGACCAAGCTTGAATTTTGTAAGCTTTAAATAGGTCAGGAGCTGTTTTTTGTGAACAGCAAGTAATGTCTCAATTGATTTTAGCTCCACGATGACTTTGTTCTCGATTATCAGGTCTGCTCTGAACCCTATATCTAACTGTAAATGATCGTATTCAACAGGAACGCCGATTTGTTGCTCTACGGGGATGCCGAGCTTTTTTAGCTCGTACACGAGCGCAGCTTCATAAACAGACTCCAACAGCCCGGGACCGAGAGTCTTGTGAATTTTTACACACAGGTCAACAACAATTTTCGCTATTTCGTTTTCAGTCATAAAGCCAGGTGGACTCTTAGCTTTCCTTTGCGAACTTGTCGTCTTTGCGAGAAAACTCGATTCTGATTCTATCCTTTTTCTTTGTCTCCGTGAGAAAACCGGATCTTCGCTTCCTCCATCACTGTCTTGACGGGGATCTTCTTCTCTTCGGCTATTCTGCGGCAATCCTCGTACTCCGGCGTAACCGTAAGCATCTCATCTCCCCGTTTGCTGATCTTGATCCTGACTTTTCCGTAGGTCGTATCGACTTCCCTGATTTCGCGGCGGAGCTTCTTTCGCCCCACTTCCCGGATGCGTACGCCGATGCTGGTGGTTTCAAGGAAAATGGTATCGAGTGCGGCGTCAATCTTCGATTTGTCAGTCAGCACCGAGAGCAGGACCGCCGGTCTTCCTTTTTTCATGATGATGGGCGCGAGATAGACATCCTGCGCGCCCTGCCGCATGAGCTTCTCGATGAGATAATCATAGACCTGCGGGTTCATGTCGTCAATGTTCGTCTCAATCACGATCGACGAATCTTCATCATACGAAGCTGCAGGTTCGCCGATCATGAGCCTGAGCACGTTCGGCCTGCCGGGAAAGTCTTTGTCTCCGGCGCCGTAGGCGATCCGGTCTATCTTCATCTGCGGCAGGAGACCGAAGGAAGAGCTCAGCGTACTGATGACGGCAGCGCCGGTCGGTGTGGCAAGTTCGAACTCCGCAGCGGACTGATAACACGGGATGCTGGCGAGCAGTTCGACGGTCGCCGGGGCGGGAACGGGCAGAAGACCGTGCGCGGTCTGCACGGCGCCTGAGCCCACGTTGACAGCCGACGCGATGATGTGCGTGATCCCCAGCAGTTCGAGCCCGATGGCCGAGCCGACGATGTCCACGATGGCGTCAACGGCCCCGACTTCATGAAAATGGATCTTATCCGGCGTTGTGGCATGGACCTTTGCCTCGGCCTCCGCCAGCCGTTTGAAGATGCGGCTGCTTTTCTTTCTTACCGCAGAGGACAGTGAAGAGCCTTCTATGATTTTTACGATGTCCGAGAGATGGCGCGATTTCCCGTCCTTCTGGTCAATGATGACATGGACTTTGGTTGCGGCAATTCCTGACCGCATCGTCTTTTCAGACCTGATCTCGTAGCCGGGAAGGTCGAGCCTCGCAAGCTCCGCGCGCAGTGCGTCGATGGAGACGCCCGCGTCCACCAGGGCGCCGAGGATCATGTCACCGGATATGCCGGAAAAACAGTCGAAGTAAGCGGTTGTCATAGGATTATAAAAGCGTCATTGCGGGCGCAGCGAAGCAATCTCGTTTGCAGCTCGGCATAAACTCCGCTATCTGATAAGCTTTCATATAATTCACTCCAATCAGGGTTCAAACTGTCGATAAGCTCTGTCTTCTTTGCCCGAGAACCAGCTTTAATTTGCTTTTGCGGGATATAGCAGCCGCAGCGTCCTGTGCTATTTGGTAATAAACAAGTTTATTTTATTTACGTTGTACTTCTTGGTAAATCCTTCAACCATCTTTTGCCTATGTTGATAAACTCGTTTCTTTAAA
>JBLMWN010000088.1:0-4811 GCA_050257255.1 Betaproteobacteria bacterium
CATGACGTATAACGTCGCCGGAGTAGTGCCGCCCCCGTCGCTTGGTGGAACATTGGCCTGAAAATCGAACTTTCCCGCATGGTCCCATTCTCCCGCGTCCATGGTGCCGTTGATTGTTGCGGTCCCATAGCCGGAGAGATTAAGACCAAAAGACATAAGCGGTAGTGACAGAATAACTATGACGAGTGTTGCGAGTGTTACGAGTAGCCTTTTCATAATATCCTCCCTTTCTAGTACGTTTCTGCGACTAGTTCTAAACCCCCGATTGTTTTCTGACGATTTTTCCGTTAATTGCCATGCAACGAGCATACCATGGTAATATGCTTAATTTTCAGATAGTTGCATTTGAATAGGGAGGAAATATAGGGGTTAGGATGCTTAAGTATGTAATTGATTACATAATAATGACCCCTGCATAACCAACGACTTGATCATAGTCGCCGCTCACGTCACCTGAGTTTGCGTACTTGATCAATTCGGCTTTGGTTGTTCCGAGCGCTTTAGCGGCAACAAGCATGGCAACAGCCGGACCATAACCGCACATGGTTACGCCGTAATTCTTGATCGTCCGAAAAAGCCCTTCCGGATCGAGGTTGAGGATTTGCTGAATTGCCTTGTAATCTTTTTCTTTCGCCGTTGCCGCCCGCTCATAATGGCTCATGTCCGAACTGGCGATGATAAGAACGTTCCCGGTTGTGGACTTATCATCACGTTCCCCTCTGCTCTCCGCTTTTTGCTCCCTGCGTTCTTGAATAGCAGCTGCCATCGCCCTGCCAACTTCAAGACAGGTTTCGAGCCTCGTATCAAGCATCTGGACCGGCACGATCCGGAAATCCTTTTTGAAATACTGGATAAAGGGAAGCTGGACCTCGAGAGAATGTTCGCGGAGGTGGGCGAGAGTATCTTCCTGAATGCGTGATGACCTCGACAGGATCGAGGCTGCCAACGTTTCGTCTATCGCCACCGTGCCGAGCGGCGTTTCCCAGGAGCCTTTCGCCATGACAGAAACAGGGGCGCCGAGACCGGTGTGGTTCGGGCCTATAAGAATATAAGTGTCTGGAAGCTCAATGCTTGAGTACACTGCTCCGGCAACCGGGCCGGAATAGATCAGGCCGGCGTGGGGAGCGACGATCCCGATCGCTTTCCTTCGTTGTGCGGCGGGAATAATGAAGCCTTCTACCTGCTTTTTGAGCGCTTCAGGAGAGCTGTTATAGAAATGCCCTGCGACCGCGGGTTGACGGATCATTTGCACCTCCGCTGCGCAAACAGAAGCGGATTAAGCTGATAGGCCATAACTCATGGTCAGTCAATGAGGTAGATAGAACTATCCGCTCTAAGCCGACGATTTTTGCCTTTTCCGGAGCCAATGGAAACCTCCCCGGTGAGGATCATCAGAATCCAATGAGATTGTTGAGTCTGAGGAGTGACAAACTCATAAAAGGGCGGATTTACCGCAGAGAACGCTGAGGGATAATTTTCAAGATAGGCTTTTCTGTGCGACCTCTGCGGTGAAAAATTGTTTTTTAATTCCGTTAAGAGTTAAAGCCCTTCCTCTCGGCGTTTTCGAACCGCGTGAACCGGTTGATGTAGGTCAAATCTACTTTCCCGACCGGGCCATTCCGCTGTTTTCCTACGATGACTTCCGCGACGCCTCTCCTCCCGCACAAACATTCCCCGTCGTGGGGGCAGTCACACTTGTTGTAAACCTCATCGCGATAGATGAATAGAATCACATCCGCATCCTGTTCAATAGCGCCCGACTCGCGAAGGTCGGCCAGCATGGGCCTCTTTTCCTTGCCCGGGCGGGTCTCGACTGCACGGTTCAGTTGGGAAAGAGCGATGACCGGCACCTTCAGGTCCTTTGCGAGCATTTTGAGAGACCGCGAAATATTCGATATTTCCTGTTCCCTGCTCGATTCGTTCTGACGGCCGCGCATCAGCTGGAGATAGTCTACGATGATAAGGTCGAGGCCATGCTCGGCCTTGAGCCTCCTCGCCTTTGCCTGCATTTCAAGCACCGAGAGTGCCGCCGTATCGTCGATGTAGATTGGCGCCTCTGCAAGCCTTCCCGCGGCGGTCGCCAGCGGCGTCCAGTCGCGTTCGGACAAGTGACCGGTCCTCAACCGGTGTGCGTCCACCCGCGCCTCGGACCCCAGCAAACGAAGCCCGAGCGCCTCCTTTGACATTTCAAGGCTGAAAAAAGCGACAACCTTCGCCTTTTCGATTGCTGCATGGGCCGCGATGTTGAGACAAAAGGCGGTCTTTCCCATGGAAGGACGGCCTGCCACGATGATAAGGTCGCTCGACTGGAGTCCGGAAGTCAGATGATCCAGATCGACAAAACCGGTCGGGATGCCGGTGACCATCTCTTTCCGCTCATAGAGGTCCTCGACCATTTTGAAACTATGGCCGACAATGTTCTTCATGGGAAAGAATGATTCCCCGATTTTTTTCTGTGCGATGTCGAAAATCGAGCGTTCTGCCGTATTCAGCAGTTCGTCAATGCTTTCGACAGTTCGCGAATCATCGTAACATTGCGTAATGATATCGGTGGAAGCGTGGATAAGTTTTCGCAAGACGGCCTTTTCCCGCACGATCTTCGCATGATACTTGATGTTGGCTGCTGTGGGCACCAGGCTTACGAGATTCGCAAGGTAGGATGCGCCGCCGACCGTCTCGAGCGCCACCTTGCCCCGGAGGCAGTCAGTCAGCGTAACAAGGTCGATCGCCTCCCTGCGCTCGAACATCTCCAGCATGACGGCGAAGATTTTTCGGTGGATGTCTTTATAGAAATCGTCTGGCGAGATGAGCGAAGTTACATTGTTGATGGAATCGTTCTCGATCAGGATGGCGCCGAGTACCATCTGCTCCGCGTCGATGTTCTGGGGAGGAAGTTTTTGCAGAGATACTTCAGCCTGGACGGACATGGTTCGACCTCAAACTGCCTCAGTGGGAAGAACAACGAAGGCTGGTGCAAGCACCAGCCTTACGAAAAAGATTTCAGGGGCGACAAATAACGTTCGTAACTGCGCTGGAGCTTACTCTTCGGCAACGACCGACACTTTGAAGTCAGCGGTGACGTCGGCATGCAGCTTGACGGTTATCGTATAATCACCGACCCGCTTGATCGGTTCATCGAGCACGATCTTCCTCTTGTCGATGACGACGCCCTTGGCCTTTGCGGCCTCGGCAATGTCCATGGACGTAACCGATCCGAAGAGCTTGCCCTCTTCCCCGGTCTTTGCCTTGATCGTGATCGCCAGGGCCTTGATATTTTCCGCATCTGCAGCCGCTTCCTTTTTTAGTTTGCGGAGACGGTCGGCAACCATCTTCTTCGCATGGTCCATAGCATGGACGTTTTTGGGTGTTGCTTCAATAGCCTTCTTCTTGGGCACCAGATAGTTTCTCGCATAGCCGTCGGCCACCTTCACGAGATCGCCAATCTTGCCTAATTTATCAATGTCTTCCCGTAAAATTACCTGCATTGCTGAAACTGCTCCTTTCGAACATGTAATAGTGGCACGATACTACCAGAAAGCGGGGCAAGGTGTCAATGAGAATTTCTCTTTCCTGTGCGAGACAAACACTACTTCACGAACGCGGCATCCATTCCACCCGATCCCGTCCCGCGTTTTTTGCCATATACAAGGCATCATCAGCCCGTTTGATCATGTCATCTATTGATGAATCGCTCTCCTGGAGGAACGTCACACCCAGACTAATCGTAACCTGTACGCCGCCGATAGAATTTTCCTTTATCTTCATTCGAGTCCGTTCGGCGAAATTCCAGGTCTGTTCGAGATTCGAATCGGGCAGGATGATGAGAAACTCCTCTCCACCGTACCGTCCGACGATGTCATAGGCCCTGACGACGTTCCTGAACTGGCGGGCGATCTCTTTCAATACTTCATCACCTGTCAGGTGCCCATAGTGGTCGTTGATCGACTTGAAGTGGTCGATATCGACGATAATGCAGCTGAGATTCGTATTGAGCCTCTTCCCCTGCTCAAACTCCTGCATAAAACGCGACAAAAGATGTCGCCGGTTGAACAACCCCGTCAATTCATCGGTAATTGCGATTCTTTCGATCTGCATCCTCGCGTCGGCGAGTCTTTTTATGAGTTTGGCCGTGAAGTAGTAGATCAGACCGAGCAGCAGGACCGTCGCGATGACGCCAAAGAAGATAATGGAGGCCGTATTGAACCGGAGCTTCTCCTGGAGGTCTTCGGCATCCAATGTTATGCTGATTCCTCCCCGGACATCTCCGATCGAGTAGTTTTGGTGACTGTGACACTGCAGGCAGGCATTGTCAACAAGGAGAGGGGCCATGTACCTGAAATACGTCCTGTTGTTGATCAGCTCCGTCCGAAACACTTCCCCCGCCTTGCCCCGCTCAAACTGCCGTAGGGCCTTTTCCTCGAAAGCATCCGGTTTATTATGAGGATTCATCAGTTTCAGGCTGGTGATGTGGAATTTGAAGAGCCCGTCATTCTGTGCCTGTTCCGACAGTTCACGGGTCATGAGCGCCGGGTTCTTGAGCGTGAACATACGCCCGTCAAGAGCCCGGACATCGGGGTGTTCGAGGTAGGGATTGGACTCAACACCTGCCCTCTTCTCAACGTATACGCCGCCGTAATGCGCGTTCCATTTCCGCGTCAGCACGATGGTGTTAAAGACGATCCGCGCTTGAATGAGCTTCGCGTCGTTGATCAGTTGTCTGGTGCGTACGGCCATGTCGAGAAAAATCCCTGAGAGCACCAGGGCAATGACGAGACTCGTCGAAATGATGAACGTTCTGTATATCTTCTTTT
>JBLMWN010000089.1:0-4106 GCA_050257255.1 Betaproteobacteria bacterium
AAGGGTCAACGGTATTCGTTGTGACAGCCACACCTGACGCTCCAACGGCCTCAGCGGTCCGGATAATTGTGCCGAGATTTCCCGGGTCCTGGAGTTGGTGAGCGATGATAATGAGCCCTGAGGCATGAGCGAAGAGCTCTTCTTCACTGCGCTGCTTAATCCGGATTACCGCCATTACCGGCTGAGGTGTTTTGCTTTCCGATAGTGTGTCCATGAGGCGCTCTGATATCCAAAAGACGTCTACACCTCTGCCCTCCGCAAGTTTGAGAACGCCCTTGCCGTGATGTTGGAGAAGTGAAGGTGCGGCCATGACCATTTTGACGCCGGCGTTATCCCTGAGCGCCTCCTCAACCATCTTGACGCCTTCAATTAAGAAGGCCTGTTGTTTTTTGCGTTGTTTTGAATCAGCGAGTGAACGCAGATTTTTTATAATGCTGTTGTCTCTGCTTGAAATAGGGGTATGGGGAGTGGTTCGCTGCATGCGAGAAATTATAACATAAAGGGAAGGAGAACGAATGAAAAATTCTCACGGAGGCGCCCCCGACTGTGGTCGAAGGTTGGCTTCGACACGGAGAAAAAAACTAACGAACGTAAAGGATCATGGTTCGTCTCACTCTGTGCCTCCGTGTCTCTGTGGTAAAGATTTTGCTTCCGATATCTTCATGAGGCGGTACTGTTCCTGGTACTGACGCTCGAGGCTCTGCCACTCCTTGAGCGATCCATAGCTGGCTGCCCATGCACGATAATCGTCTTTACAGCCCGAATCAACGAGCAGCTTGCCGTTCTGATATTCCTCGATGAACGCCTCGGTGGTTTTGTGATGCTTTTGCTCCATCATGCTAAGCGTTTTTTTGATCCGCTGAATCGTATTTCTGCAGACCTTCAGTTCCCGGGAGAGCGAGATTTCGAATTCATCGGTATGCATGGGCCTTCCTCCGCTGTGGCAAAGATACCTTAGTACAAAGATTCACTAAAAACAAGTCAAAAATTATACTTGACAGAATTAGTCAAGTTTGTTATCGTTAGGGTAACGATTGACAGGATTTAAAAGGTCCTGTTTGTCCATCTCGCCTCAGCCACAAAGGCAAGACGAAATATGAAGCTTTCTACGAAAGGGAAATACGGAGTCCGGGCGGTTTTCGAGATTGCCCGGCACTACGGCAGGGGGCCGATCACGATCAAGGAGATCGCAGACCGACAGGGGATATCATTTTCCTATCTAGAGCAGATCCTCCACAAGCTGGGGAAAACCGGTGTCATTGAGAGCGTTCGTGGGCCGGCGGGGGGGTACCTGCTCGCCCGCAAGCCTGATGAACTCACGATCGGAGATATCGTGCGGGCACTGGAAGGGCCCATTGCGTTATCCCATTGTCTGGAGCCCGGCGAGGCGGGCGACTGCAACCAGGCTGACGACTGTGTGGCCAGAATGGTTTGGGCAAAAGTGGGAGCCAAGATAGAGGAAGCCCTCGACAGCATCAGCTTCGACGATCTCCTGCACCAGCAGCATGAACAGAGAACACCTGTCCTTCTGAAACCCAAGAGGAAGGCAGCGTTGACGGGGAAGGGGGTATGCTAAGGTGAGAAAAGTATATCTTGATCATGCAGCGACGACGCCGGTTCACCCGAAAGTGCTGGAAGCCATGATGCCCTATTTCTCGGGCAAGTTCGGCAATCCCTCGAATCTGCATGATATCGGCAGAGAGACAAAGAACGCCGTGGAAGAGGCCAGGGCAAAGACCGCCGCACTTATCGGGACAAAACCCGAAGAAATCTATTTTACCTCAAGCGGCGCCGAGTCGAACAATTTTGCTCTCAAAGGCCTTGCGCAAGCGAACAGCCAAAAGGGCAAGCACATCATTGTTTCGCAGATCGAACATTTTTCCATTCTTCATCCCGCGAAAACGCTCGAAAAGTCAGGCTTTACCGTTACGTACCTTCCGACGGACAAGGATGGACTCGTGAACCCTGATGATGTCGCCAAGGCGGTCACCAAAGATACAATCCTCGTTTCCATCATGCACGCCAACAACGAGATCGGGACGATCGAGCCGATTGCAGAAATTTCAAAGATCACGAAGGAAAAGGGAATACTCTTCCATACCGACGCGGTCGCAACTACCGGCTGGATTCCGGTGGATGTCCCGACTCTGGGCGTGGATGCGCTCTCGCTCTCCGGCCACCAGTTCTACGGTCCCAAGGGAGCAGCCGCGCTTTTTGTGCGAAAAGGCGTCCGGATCAAACCGCAGATCGAAGGCGGCATCCAGGAGGACGGCCGGAGGGCCGGCACCGAAAACGTTCCGGGCATCGTGGGACTCGGCAAAGCGGCGGAACTGGCAAATGCCGAGGTCCAGCACCGGATGAGCTACCTCGCCCCGCTCCGTGACCGTCTGCAAAAGGGTCTCATGGACAAGATCGACCATGTGGTCATCAACGGTCATCCGACGAGAAGGTTGCCGCACAACCTGAATGTCTCCATGTGGTACGTCGAAGGGGAATCCATGCTCCTGTTTCTGAATATGGAAGGGGTCTCCGTATCGAGCGGCTCGGCGTGCACCTCGAGGTCGCTCAAGGCCTCGCACGTCCTGACCTGCATCGGCACTGATGCCGCGGTGGCGAACGGTACCCTGCTTATGACGCTCGGGATGGGCAATACCACGGAAGATATAGACTACGTGCTGGAGAAGCTGCCGCCAATCGTGCAGCGGCTGCGGGAGATGTCGCCTCTCTATGAAGATATGATCAAGAAGGAAAAAGTCCGGTGAGGAGGAACATATGGAACAGTACAGTTCAAAAGTGATGGAGCATTTTGCCCATCCGCATAACGTGGGAGAGATCGAGAATGCGGATGGTGTCGGCACCGTGGGAAACCCGGTCTGCGGCGACGTGATGCGTCTCTACATAAAAGTAGAAGGCAACGTCATCGCAGACGCCAAATTTAAGACGTTTGGATGCGGCGCCGCCATTGCAACGAGCAGCATGGTGACCGACCTGGTGAAAGGCAAAACTCTCAACGAGGCACTCAAGGTTTCGAACGCTGCGGTGGCCGAAGCGCTCGGAGGTTTGCCGAAAGTGAAGATGCACTGCTCAGTGCTCGCGGAAGAGGCCCTCAAATCCGCTCTCGATGATTACTATAAGAAGAAGGGCGTTGCCTCTCCGGTGAAGATGCCTGCCGAATCGGGACACGAGCATGAAATGGAGTAAGCGGAGTGCGGATTGCAGAATTGAGTTTTGTCCATTTTCCATCATGGGCTTCAATACAAACAGTCCGTACAGTTGTGGCTACTATAAGGCTCCCCTATGGACGTGAAAGACATTAAACCCGACGATGTATTGGATTGTGTAGGTTTGGCATGCCCCATGCCAATTTTTAAGGCCTCGACCAAGATTAAAGAACTGCAGGCGGGCCAGGTGCTTGAAGTGCAGTCCGATGACAACGGCATTGAAAAGGACATGCCCGCATGGTGCAAGCTGACGGGCAATGAGTATCTCGGCTTTGTCAAAGAGAACGGGGAGTATCACGTCTACGTACGGAAGAAATAAGGTCTAATACCCGTCCGAAACGTTATTCGAACTCGCCTGCGGACCCGGACCAGGTACCAATAAATACTGCAACTGATTTTCACGCCGTACTCGTCCAAGCCCATGACGCTGCTCCCCGCGCTATCTCCCCACTAGGTTTCTGACCTGCACAGTCACAATATCAGCAGCCGGTGCAGCATGCCATGCACAGACAGATCGTTCAAACAGCCTTTTTCACGTAAGCGTTATTCCGGCTTTCCGTTTGACAATGCCGGGGCGATAGTTTATTATCACAGCACGCTGAACGAGAGGAGCACGATGCAGACCATAGCATCTCTGAAAGAAGGCGACTGGGTCGAGGAAATTTACCTGGTCACATCGAAGCAGGTGTCAACAGCAAAGAACGGCGTTACTTATCTGTCGCTGAAGCTTGCGGACAAAACGGGCGAGATCGACGGCAGACTGTGGGACAATGCCGACGAAGTGGCTGGGAAGTTCGAACGCGAAGATTTCGTACGCATCAAGGGCATGGCGTCGAACTACCAGGGCTCCATGCAGATCAAGATGAAGACACTCGAAAAGGTCGA
>JBLMWN010000090.1:0-5721 GCA_050257255.1 Betaproteobacteria bacterium
CGAGCGGCACTCCGATGGCCTTGCTCACAAAAGGGACCGTTCGCGACGCCCGCGGGTTCACTTCGAGCACGTAGATCCTGCCTTCCTTCACCGCGAACTGGATGTTCATGAGCCCGACGACGCCGAGTTCGAGCGCCAACGCCCGTGCCTGCCGGTCGATCTCTTTGATGATCGTTTGTGAGAGCGAGAACGGCGGAAGCGAACAAGCCGAATCGCCGGAATGCACTCCCGCCTCCTCGATGTGTTCCATGATTCCCGCGACGACCACGGTCTTGCCGTCCGAGATCGCGTCCACGTCGATCTCAACAGCATCCTCCAGGTACTTGTCGACGAGCACCGGCCGCTCGGGTGACGCCTTCACCGCCCGGGTCATGTAGTTTCTGACGCTCTCCTCGTCGTAGACGATTTCCATGGCCCTGCCGCCGAGCACGTAGGACGGCCTGACCATCACCGGATACCCGATCCGGGTTGCCGCGTCCACTGCCTCGTCGCAGGAAATAGCCGTTCCGCTTTCGGCCTGAAGCAGGCCGAGTTTGTCAAGGAGTTCCTTGAACCGCTTCCGGTCCTCGGCCCGGTCGATGCTGTCAGGCGACGTACCGAGGATGTGTACACCGGACTGTTCGAGCGGCACCGCGAGTTTGAGCGGCGTCTGGCCGCCAAATTGCACAATCACGCCCGCAGGTTTCTCGCGGTCTATGATATGTAAAACATCTTCAAGTGTCAAGGGCTCAAAATACAGGCGGTCCGAGGTATCGTAGTCGGTGCTGACCGTCTCGGGATTGCAGTTCACCATGATCGTCTCAAAACCGTCTTCTTTAAGCGCGAACGCCGCGTGCACGCAGCAGTAGTCGAACTCGATTCCCTGGCCGATCCTGTTCGGCCCTCCGCCCAGGATAATGATCTTCTTGCGGTCCGTCGGGTTCGCCTCGCACTCCGCTTTTCCCTGCTGCCTGCCCTCTGCCCCACGCCCCAATGTGTAAAACGGTTTCTCATATGTCGAATACAGATAGGGCGTATGCGCCTCAAATTCAGCCGCACAGGTGTCTACGGTCTTGAATACCGGCGTTATGCCGAGTTCCATGCGCGCCTTTCTCACCGCATCTTCCGTGGTCGTGAGCAGCTTTGCAAGCCTGCGATCCGAAAAGCCGTATTCCTTGGCATGACGGAGAGGATGATCAAGGGACGGCGTCCGATCACTCAAAATGTGCGCCCCCTGCTCCCTCAGCTCTTTTTCCATGTCGACGATCTGCTTGACCTGGTGAAGGAACCACGGGTCGATCTTGGACAGGCTGAATAATTCGTCCACGCCCAGCCCTATGCGGAGGCCGTCGGCGACATACCAGATTCGCTCCCAGTTCGGAACGCTGATCTTCTGGCGTATATCGGCGATTCCGTGTTCCGCGTCGCCGTCCCGGTCGCGGCGGGACTCAAGACCATAGCGGTCGATCTCCAGGGACCGGAGCGCCTTTTGGAACGCTTCCTTGAAGGTCCGGCCGATGGACATGGCCTCACCCACGGACTTCATCTGCGTGGTGAGCGTTGCGTCCGCCTGCGGAAACTTTTCAAAAGCGAACCGGGGATACTTGACGACGACGTAATCGATCGTCGGCTCGAAGGACGCAGGCGTGGCCTTGGTGATATCGTTCGTGATTTCATCGAGTGTGTACCCAACAGCAAGCTTTGCGGCAAACTTGGCGATGGGAAAGCCCGTGGCCTTGGATGCAAGCGCCGAACTCCGCGATACGCGCGGGTTCATTTCGATCACGACCATCCTTCCGTTATTGGGATTGATCGCGAACTGGATGTTCGAACCGCCGGTGTCAACGCCGATCTCGCGGATGATCCGGAGCGATGCGTCGCGCATGATCTGGTATTCCTTGTCCGTAAGCGTCTGCGCCGGCGCCACGGTGATGCTGTCTCCGGTATGGATGCCCATGGGGTCGAGGTTTTCGATGGAGCAGACGATCACCACGTTGTCCTTGGTGTCGCGCATGACCTCGAGTTCGAACTCCTTCCACCCGACGACCGACTCCTCGATCAGCACCTGGTGGACCGGGCTTGCCTCCAGACCCCGGCTGATGAGATCGGTAAATTCTTCCTTATTATAAGCGATGCCGCCGCCGGTGCCGCCGAGCGTGAATGCGGGACGCAGGATCGTCGGGAACCCGACACGTTCGAGGATTTCGTATGCCTGCTCCCTGCTGGTGGCGAATCCGCTCTTCGGAACCGTGAGCCCGATGTTCTGCATTGCCTTTTTGAAGAGTTCGCGGTCCTCGGCCTTCCTGATCGCGGGCAGCTTCGCGCCGATCAGCTCGACGTGGTATCTTTCGAGCGCCCCCGATTCGGCGAGCGCAACGGCAGTGTTGAGCGCGGTCTGGCCGCCCATGGTCGGCAGGAGGGCATCGGGCCGCTCGCGCTCGATGATCTTTTCCACGACCGCCGGCGTGATGGGTTCGATGTACGTCCGGTGCGCCATCTCCGGGTCGGTCATGATCGTGGCCGGGTTCGAATTGACAAGCACGATCTCGTAACCCTCTTCCTTGAGGGCCTTGCAGGCCTGCACGCCCGAGTAGTCGAACTCGCACGCTTGTCCGATCACGATCGGCCCTGCACCGATGATAAGGATCTTTTTAATGTCGGTTCTTTTAGGCATTCAAACCTCACATATATATCTGATACCGCTAAATCAGCGTCATCTCGTTGAGTTTCGCTGCGCTCAACCTGTCCTACCTGCTATCAAGCGTTGAAAGTCCTTGGCCACGTACTTCTCAAACTGTTTCTTACAATATTCAATTTTTTCCCCGGCATTTTTATCAATCACATCTTTCGAGCGTGCTTTGATTTGAACAATAATGAAATGACCGTTAGGTTTTCGAATAACAGCATCGTCGTCGACAAGAGGGACACAGATATCGAGGCCCTCTTTTAGCATTTGTCCGATAATCCAATACTCTATTCGTTTGCCGAATCCTGCCGAGTGTCGGAATGAGTGTGTCATTTTTTCCTCTGTATGTTCAAATCTCCGTGCTCAGCCTTGTCCCCCGCTGGCGGGGGCGTAGGGGGTGGACGCCTCTATTTCCTCAATAACATCTTCTATCCGTTTCGCCACCCCATGAATATTTTTCAAGACATCGTCATCGGTAAAGCGCAGCACCCGAATTCCAATGGACGTGAGACCATTATCTTTCCTTTTATCCTTAATGACCGTCTCCTCAAAGTCATGAGTAATGCCGTCAACCTCAATCACCAGACGAAGCTCCAGGCACATAAAATCAGCTATGTAATTAAGCACAGGCCGCTGTCTTCTGAATTGATAGCCTTTCATCTTTCTCGCTTTCAACACGTATTTCCAAAGCGAGGCCTCTGCCTTGGTCATTTCATTTCTCAACTTGTGGGCTAAAGGCTGCAGTCTTTCGTTGTACGCGTAATTGTTGGTATTATCGGCTTTCATAGAAGAATCACTTCCACCCCCTGCACCCCCGCCAGCGGGGGACAGTGAACTGCAAACCCCAAAGCGGGGACAAAAGTTCGGCATTAGAATTCCTGCATCCATCCGTTCTCGAGCCCGTACTTCTCCATAATCTTGCGGGCTTCCTCGTATTCCTCCGTGGTGATCCTGCGCGACAATTCTTTCATCTCAAGGGCCTTGTATGCTGGAAAGTACTGCGACATGAGACTGACGTATACATTCCTCGAAATCTCTTCCGCCAGGAACTTCATGACGCCCTCCGTGCCCGAGAGCCCGTTCGGAAGGACCAGGTGGCGGATGATGAGGCCGCGCTTTGCGATGCCGTTCTCGTCAAGCGCGAGATTGCCGACCTGCCTGAACATCTCCTTGACCGCAGCACGATTGATCTCCGGGTAATGAGGCGCAACCGAGTACCTGCGGGCTATGGCATCGTCCGAGTATCGCATGTCCGGCAGGTAAATATCCACAATGCCGTCGAGCAGCCGGAGTGCTTCCAGCGATTCGTATCCGCTCGTGTTGTACACGATCGGAAGATGGAAACCACGCTCCTTCGCGATTCCCAGGGCCTTCAGAACCTGCGGCATAACGTGCGTCGGGGTAACCAGGTTCAGGTTGTGGCACCCCTGCTCCTGCAGCCAGTTCATCTGGCAGGCGAGTTCACCCGGCGTCCGCTCCGCGCCGTTCCCCAGCTGGCTGATAGGATAGTTCTGGCAGTATAAGCAGCGGAGATTGCAGTTGGTAAAAAAGATCGTACCCGAACCTTTTGTACCGGAAAGCGGCGGCTCCTCACCGTGATGGGGACTCACGCTCGAGACTACGGGATTGAGACCGGACCTGCAAAAACCGAGCTTGTCGTTTTTCAGGCGGTTCACCCCGCACTCGCGGGGACAGACGCGGCAACGTTCAAGGAGTTTATAGGCTGACTCGACCCTTTCCTTCAATTCAACAGACGATAAGGTAACCATTCATAAATCCAAATGCCAAAATCCAAGGTTCAAATCAAACTTCAAGAGTCAAATCCGAAGTAGCTTTTTTAATTGAGCTTTGAGCTTTGAACTTTGACATTACACTCCTATGCTTCTCCATCATATCCACAAACCGCTGAAATAAATACCTGCTGTCATGCGGACCGGGAGACGCCTCCGGATGATACTGTACCGAGAACGCAGGAAGGGTCTTATGGTGAATCCCTTCGCATGTCTTGTCGTTCAGGTTTATATGCGTCATCACGACATGGTCTTGCACGGTCCCCATGTCCACGGCGAATCCATGATTTTCCGCAGCGATCTCGACTTTGCGTGTCGTAAGGTCCATGATCGGCTGGTTTCCGCCGTGGTGGCCGAATTTGAGCTTGTATGTCCTCCCGCCGAGGGCAAGTCCGAAGAGCTGCTGCCCCAGACAGATGCCGAAAATGGGTTTTTTACCAAGGAGCCTCCTGATATTGTCGATAGCGTAGGTGACCGGCTCCGGATCACCGGGCCCGTTCGACAGGAAAATGCCGTCAGGATTCATGGCAAGCACTTCCTCCGCCGGCATCGTTGCCGGGACAACGGTTACATCGCATCCCGCGCTCGTGAGAAGCCGCAGGATATTCCGCTTGATGCCGTAATCATAGGCAACAACCTTATATTGAAAAGAAGGGTTCTTTGCGTATCCTTGTCCGAGGTCCCAGTCGCCTTCATTCCAGCGATAGGGGATTCTGCACGTAACGTCCTTCACGAGATCGAGACCGCTCATTTTCGGAAGGGCCTTTGCCTTGGCCGCCAGGCTCTCGGGTTTTACATCCTTGGTCGAAATTATGCCCGGCTGCGCACCGAAATCGCGGAGATGCCGTGTCAGCGCCCGCGTATCGATCCCCTGGATACCCACGATACCGTTCTCTTTCAGATACTGGTGGAGGGATTTTTTCATACGCCAGTTGCTCGGAACATCGAGGTACTCCTTCACGATGAAGCCTTCAACGTAGGGCTTGGCGGATTCCACATCTTCGTCGTTCACCCCGTAGTTCCCGATCTGGGTGTAGGTCATGGTGACAATCTGACCTTTATAAGAAGGGTCCGTCAGGATCTCCTGGTATCCCGTCATGCTCGTGTTGAACACGACCTCGCCGGAAGTCTCTCCTTCGGCGCCGAAGGAATATCCTTCGAATATCATGCCATCAGACAACGCAAGTATCGCTTTCTTCATGTCCACTCAACTCTCTCTCCCGGCAATCCATGAGCCGGGGTCTGCAATCAGAACCTGTCTCTCAC
>JBLMWN010000091.1:0-23770 GCA_050257255.1 Betaproteobacteria bacterium
TAATCCCCTGCGATCTCGACCCGCTTCTTACGAACAACACGGTCTTCTCGTTTCTCTTTTCCGGCTATGACCGGGCGGCGGTGGAACGGATCAAGATCAAGGTGAAGGAATATAATTGCGAGTAGAGCAACGTTCGGAAGGAGAGCCGTACCGGTCAGCGCGTCTGAGATTATTTAGGAGTTTGCATTCCTGTTTCAGTAACATGGGGGGGCAGGTGACGGTACAAGGGGTATAATCACGGCTAACCTTTCTCCAGATCCGTATTCCCGTCGATGAACTTCAGGTTGAACTTGAACCTGTCAATTTTCCATTCCCCGTCCTGCTTCTTCAGATGAAAGTCATAACTGCCCACGAAGGTCCTCGTGTTCCGGTTTGTCTTGTTCGGCAGGTAATGCCACGCAACGCCGTAGCAGAACAGCGTGGTCTCATCGCCCTTGATGTCGACGAGGAAGTTGCCTGTTTGGTGGTGGATCGCCGTTAATGCCTTGAGCCCCTTGTCCCAGCCGTCCACGATCTCCTGCGGCGTGATGATTGCGGGCTGCCCGCCAGCGAGGGAGGTCATGTCGAAAAGGACGCGGGAAGCGAACAGGGCTTTGACCTCCGGCCAGTCCCTCTTGTCGGTGTTGATGAAGAGACGGTTCACGGTTTCGATCACCCGGTCCTTCTCCGTCGTGTCGTTCATGGCGCACCTCCCTGCTCCGGCACATCGCCGGTCTCATTGTTTTTTAAGCTTCTCCCGGTATTTCGCCCCGTCCTTCCAGGCATTCCCCACATGCTCACCCACTGCCCAGAAGCGATTGTCGGGCATGGTTAGAAGGAAGGGTTTGATCTTCTTCACGTCGGGCTTGCCACCTGAGAGGTACTGCTCCTCCGTGTAAATATTGGCGATCTCGCCGATAAAGAACGTGTTCGTCGGCAGATCCACGGTCTGGATGACCCTGCATTCAATGTTCAGCGGGCACGCGACAATCAGGGGCGCGGCCTTCAACTCGCCGTAAAAGACCTCAAACAGCTTTGATTTGTCATCCCGCTTGGCCGAGGCAATGCCGCAGTAATCGGTCACCTCGACCATGTCCCTGGTCGGCACATTGATGCTGAACTGGCCCGTTTCCCGGACGGCCTGGTTGGTGGCGTGCACGTTGCCGACGCAGATGCCGAGCATCGGCGGATCGAAGTTCGCACGGGTGAGCCAGTCGAGGGCCATGAAGTTGACCTTTCCCTTGACATGGGAGCCCAAAAGAGTCTGCGTCCAAGGCAGACAGAAATGATTCTTCTCGATGGTGATCTTGCTCATTGTCTTCTCCTTTATGAAAGTATACCTCCGATGATATGCCGAAACCAATCGACGGCAGAGAAAAAAATTGCTATAATCACCTTTCGGATTTCCAATGCAAGATATAACCTTGCGGTTTCAGCGTCTCGGTGGGAAAAGAAGCTTTTTCCCCCTGATCTTGCCGGAACGTTTTTAGTCCGGCTTGTATGGGTAAGGAGATTAACCATGATAGTCACAGACCTCAAACATATTGATCATCAGGTCATGATGACACCGGCATTAAAAAAGGCGATAGATTTTTTGCGCCTGCGCGGAATTCATGACCTCCCCGACGGCAGGGTGGAGATTGACGGCAATGAGGTGTTCGCCATTGTTCAGCGGTATGAGACAATAAAGGCCGCCGCCCCGAAATTCGAATACCACCGAAAGTATATTGACATACAGTTCATCGTTTCGGGTGAGGAGATCATCGGCTGGGCGCAGGCAGAACACATGACAACCACTCAAGACTATGATCCGGATAAGGACATCTGCTTCGGCACGGCGGAAAAAGGGAAATGGACGCCTGTGCATCTGCAGGCAGGACAGTTGGCAGTGCTCTGGCCAGAAGACGGCCATGCACCCAAAGTTGCGGCAGGCGGGCCGTCCCGTGTTATGAAGATTGTGGTGAAGGTTGCGGTGTGACCCGAATGCGGATTTCAGAATGCGGAATGAAAAGGAAAGGCCTATTTTCCGCAACAGCGCGGAGATCGCAAAGCACCGTCCGGTTCTTAAATTACGTCTTGGCTCCCTCGCACTTTTTGCATGGGTCTCTATCCGCGTCTCGTTGCGTTCATCGCCGTTGAACACGTGTCTATCTTTTCTTGCGGAACATCATTAAGCAGTTGCACATCCAATCAAAGCCCTTGAAAAACAGTATCCCCATCAGTATAATATCAACTCACCGGCGGGTGTGCCGGTATTTAAGGAAAAGGAAACTGTATGACGGAAAACAAAGGCGGCAAGGACATCATGCGGGAGTTCGAAGCGCTTCAGACCAGGCAGATCATCGCCATAGCAATAACGCTGTTTCTCGTTCTCTTATCCGCTGTATTGTACAAACGTCCCGGTCTTTTCGGCGATTTTTCAAAGGGGACGCTCTTCGGGGCCCAGATCGCGAGCATTGCCGCATTTATCGGCTTTACTGCCGTTAACTGACGGTGCCCGTCATGTAAAAAACACCTGGGCACGAATATCCATAGACGTTTTTGCAGACAATGCGGCGTGACATTGAAGTGATTCCGGCATGCCGCTATATTTTCTCCAGCGCCTGCTTCAGGTCCGCAAGCAGGTCGTCCACATCTTCAAGGCCCAGGGCGAGCCGGACCAGGTTGTCTTCCATCCCGATCTTCTTGCGGTAGTCTTCAGGATAATCGAAGAACGACATCATCCACATCTGCGTTACCAGGCTTTCGCTCCCGCCGAGGCTGGGCGTAATCAGAAAAAGCTCGAGTGAGTCGATGAACTTCCGCGTCTTCGCATCATCACCCCGGAGCTGGAAGGTAACGACGCTGCCAAAGCCCTTCATCTGATCCTTCGCAATCCGGTGGTCCGGGTGCGAGACCAGTCCGGGGTACCAAACCTTCTCGACCTTCGGGTGCGATTCAAGCATCCTTGCGACGGCGAACCCCGCTTCGTTATGGTGTTCCATCCGGAGGCCGAAGGTCTTAAGGCCCCGCTCCAGGAGAAAGCAGGACAAAGGACCGGGCGTGGCGCCGATCATCCGCTGCATGCGGTAGACGTCGTTCATGAGCTTGTCGCTGCCAAGGGTAACGCCCGCCAGGAGATCGTTGTGACCGCCCAGGTACTTCGTGGCCGAGTGGATCACCACGTCGACGCCCAGATCCAGCGGCCGGATGTTGTACGACGTGGCAAGCGTTGAGTCGATGATGGTCATTACCTTGTGCTGTTTCGCGACCTTCACCACCGCCGGAAGATCAAGGCAGCGCAGGTACGGGTTCGTGGGCGATTCGGTGAAGATGATGTTCGTATTGGGCTTGATGGCTTTTTCGATCGCATCGGCAGTGGGGTCAACCATGGACACCTGGATGCCGAACTCGGCCAGCAGGTTTGCGGCAAAGTCCCGCGTCTGGCGGTAGCAGTCGCTGGTGAAGATGATATGGCCGTCGCGGCGCATGAAGGTCATGATCGTCAGGATCACGGCGGACATGCCCGTGGAGAACAGCACCGCCCGCTCAGCGCCCTCGACAGCGGCGAGCTTGCGCTCGCACTCGGTCTGCGTCGGGTTGCCGTAGCGGCCGTATTCGTGCTCGCGGATCACGTTGCCTTCGCTCTTGGCCTTCATGAACTCGTACACCTCGGCGGTGTTGTTGAAGTAGTAGTTCGAGGTATGGACGATCGGCGTCGAGACCGCGAAGTGGGCGTGGTGAACGCGGTCCAGGCCGTGGATGGCGAGGGTGGCAGCGTTCCATTTCCTGGGATTAGTAGGTTTCTTGGCCATTCGTAGTTCTCCTCCTCGCAATCCGAAATCCGCACTCCGAAATCCGCAAACCGGCTGACGGCTTCTTAGACATTCTGCTCTCTCCTCTTCTGTAAAGCTTGTTTCAGCGCTTCCTTGACCGCGTCAACGGTCGGTGGCAGCTCGATGGGTTTATTGGCGTAGCGGCAGGGGAAGCCGAGCTTCTCCTCATGATAGTTCACCTTGAAGTCGGTGAACTTGAGCCCGTGGGCCGTCGAGATGACCACGACGTGATCGGATTTGTCGATCTTGCCGGCCTTGATCAGCTTGATCAGCGCGGCGAGCGCCACGCCGGTGTGCGGACAGTTGAACATGCCCGTGGTGTCGCCGAGGGCCGCAGCGTCGGCCAGTTCCTGTTCCGTGGCGTCCATGACGATGCCGTCGAACTGCTTCAAGGTCCTGATCGCCTTCTGGATACTGACCGGGTTGCCGATCTGGATGGCGCTGGCCAGCGTCTTCTGCGCCTCCATGGGCTCGAAGCTTTCGAAGTTCTTGAGATACGACCGGTAGAGGGGATTGGCGCGCTCGGCCTGGGCCACGACGATCCGCGGCAGCCTGGCGATAAGCCCGAGGTCCCGCATCATCAAAAGCCCGCTCCCCAGGGCAGAGACGTTCCCGAGGTTTCCGCCGGGAATGATGATCACGTCGGGCGTCTCCCAGTCGAACTGCTGAACGATCTCGATGCCCACGGTCTTCTGGCCCTCGATCCTGAGCGAGTTCATGGAATTTGCAAGATAGATGGTCTCGTCCTTGGTGATCTCCTGCACGACGCGCATGCAGCCGTCAAAGTCCGTGTCCAGGGACAGTACCAGCGCACCATTGGCGATGGGCTGAACCAGCTGGGCGACGGATATCTTGCCCTTGGGAAGGAGCACAATGGACGGAATGCCTGCTGCGGCACAGTAGACCGCAAGCGCGGCCGAGGTGTCACCCGTGGAGGCGCAGGCAACCGCCTTGATTGGAGCGCCTTCGCTGATCATCTGCTTGACCATGGACACGAGCACGGTCATGCCAAGGTCCTTGAAGGAACCGCTGTGGGAATTTCCGCAGAGCTTGATCCAGAGGTTGTCCAGGCCGATCATCTTGCCGAACCGTTCGGCCCAGAACAGGTTGCTGCCGCCTTCATAGAGCGAGACGATATTGTCATCGCTGATCCTCGGCAGGATCCATTCCTTCTTGCCCCACACGCCCGAGCCGTAGGGCCACTGGGTGGACTTGTAGCGGTCCTCGAAGAGCTTCATCCAGGCCTTGGCATCGCGGCGGGCGAGGGCTTTCATGTCATGCTGCACTTCTAGGAGTGAGCCGCAGGTCTTGCAGCGGTAGATGATGGAGTTGAGCGGATACTGCGCTTTGCACTGCTCATTAATGCATTGGAACCAGGCTCGATAGGGCATAGATACGTTCTCCGGTTTGAGAATTCTTCGACAGGCCTGCTGCTGCACGAGGTGGTTTCGTCGGGAAATCCGGTGAAAAACAAGCGTTCCTCAGACAACGGAGAATATAGCATACTGGCCTGCCAAGAATCAATGTAAAATTTGGATGCGGGGGAGAAGGCCTGCAGACAAAAGTGGTTTACGCAAAAGCGTCGGTGCGGCATCGAGAAACAGAGAAAATAGGAGTGGTGGTATTAAATTTGGTTCCCACGACTTGCCTGTGGCCAAATCTCAAAATAAAACTCGAATAGGGCAAAATAATTTCGTTGTTTTTCCGACGCCCGATTCTCCTCTTGTCATTACTTGTGTTTATGATAAAATATTCTCATGGAAAAATATGACGAGCAGAAGAAAGCTGTGAGCGCGGGAGAGGTCGCGCGACAAAAAGAGGCCCACGACGCAAGGCCCGTTGATTATCTGAGGGCGGTGAAGGCCAATCTCCGGAGCGGCAGGCAAAAAGACGCCTTTCGTCTGCTGCAGCAAGCCGCAATACGGTATCCGGACGACCCCCTGATCCTCTCCTATTACGGCTGTCTTCAGGCCCTAGTAGATAAGAAATACCGGAGCGGCGTCGAGACCTGCAAGAAGGCCATCGGATTGATGAAGAAGTCGAAGTCCTTCGGCGAGGAAGTGCTCTATCCGGTATTTTATCTTAATCTCGGCAGGGCATATGTCGCCGCGGGAAAGAAAAAGGATGCGATCGAAGCGTTCAATAACGGGTTGCAGTACGACAACAGCAACCACGATCTCCGGAAGGAATTGCGGGGAATGGGAGTACGGAAAAAGCCTCCGGTGCCTTTCCTCGATCGGTCAAACCCGATCAATAAATACATCGGCATGATCCTTCATATGAAGCAGTAAGAACCTGAGGCGAAGATCAGGAGGAAAGGGCTCCTTTCTCCGCCCCTTGATGGTCGTGGAGATCGGCGACAGATATCTACTTCATACCGCAGCGGAGTGACAGAGATGAACAAGGCCGGCGAAACTATTCGCCGGCCTTGTTCGCAAACGTGCGCCAGGGAAAGGACCAATTACCCTCCGATATAGCCGCCGGAAAACTCGCTGGTCTCAATGGTTTTATCAGGACCCACCGATACGACGCTCTCGTAATCCTTTTCCGTGCCCTTCCAGTCGAAGGGGCAGACCTTCATCAGGATCTGGAGCTTCCATTCAATCATATCCGAAAGCTCGCACAGGTGCCTTTCATGTTCTCGGGTCAGCGCACTCTCGGCCCCGTAGGCCTTCTTGACGTCTTCCCGCAGCGCATCAATCCTCTCTTTCATGCCCATCAACTCATTGTTGACATCGTTACAATAGTTTGTGACCTTTATGTCTTTTACAGTTGCCATGGTTACCTCCTCACTGATACCTCCATACTTCATTCGGGCAACGTTTCCTCTGTCTCCTCCGCATCCGCGGCCGACAGGGTCAACACAAGGATGCCTCTCAGCTGTCCATAATTAGAGTATAACACGACCTCTGAGGGCATGATGAGGAAAAGAGGACAATACTGGTATTATTTATGCAAAGCGCTTCGAGACAGTCGAAGGTTGTGTGAGTCAACGATACATCAGACCAAGGTTGGATGGTGACCTGTTGGTTTCCATCTTCGACTGAGGTCCTCTGGGGGAAAAGGGGTGTCAGCCGGGCAGGCTTGACGGCGGTTGTGATATTATCTCGGCGCATTCTAGTACGACATTTCCTTGATGTGCTTGATCACGTCGCTTACCACCTGCTGAGCGTTGCCGTAGAGCATGCGCGTGTTGTCGGCATAGAAGAGTGCATTCTCGATTCCCGAGTATCCGGTGCCCGTGCCGCGTTTCACGACGATCACACTATGCGCCTGATCGGCGTTCAGGATCGGCATGCCGTAGATGGGGCTCTTTTTATCGGTTCTCGCAGCGGGGTTTACCACGTCATTGGCTCCGATTACGAACGCAACGTCCGCCTGGGCGAATTCCCCGTTGATCTCTTCGAGGTCGAAGATTTTGTCGTAGGACACGCCGGCCTCGGCTAAAAGAACGTTCATGTGGCCGGGCATGCGCCCGGCGACGGGATGGATGGCGAACTTGACCTCGACGCCGGTTTCTTCCAAAAGCACGCTCATTTCCTTGACCTTGTGCTGCGCCTGGCTCACGGCCATGCCGTAGCCCGGCACGATGATCACGTTCCGCGCATAACGCAGAATGGCCCCGGCGTCCAGCGCCGACACTTCCTTCAGTGTCCCGGTGACGCCCGTTCCGCCGGTCTGTGCCTCGCCCGTGATCGGTTTGAACAGGATATGGGTGAGCGGTCTGTTCATGGCCTTTGCCATCAGCTGGGTTAGCAGCGTGCCTGCCGATCCGACGACGATGCCGGCGATGATAAGCGCCGGGTTGTTCAGTACGTAGCCTTCAAAGCCTACTGCAAGGCCGGTAAACGCATTAAAGAGCGAGATTACCACGGGCATGTCCGCGCCGCCGATCGGCGTTGTGACGATGGTGCCGAGCGCCAGCGCCAGCGTGAAAAAGCCGATGATCCGTGCCGTCGATACCTGACCCGATGTAACGATGCCGATGCCGGCAAGGATCGTCAGCGCGGCCAAAACCATATTCAACGCGTTCTGGGCGGGTAATCGAAAGGTCTTTCGCATGATGCCCTGCAGCTTCGCAAAGGCGACAAGCGAACCGGAGAACGACACCGTACCGATGAGGCCTCCCAGGACCGCAAGGGTGGTGGCCGTGAAGCCGTGCGCCTCGCCCCTGGCAAGCTCGATCGCCGCGATGGCCGCCGCGGCGCCGCCGCCCATGCCGTTGTAGACGGCGACCATCTGCGGCATGTCCGTCATCTTGACCACTCTGCCCGACCACCAGGAAACGCCGCCGCCGATGGCCAGAGCGATCACCATGAGCGTGTAGTTGTTCATGCCGGGCCAGCCGAACGTGACAAGGGTCGCCAGCACCATGCCGACGCCGGCCCAAACGATGCCGCGCCGGGCTGTGACCGGAGATGACATTCCCTTGAGTCCGAGGATAAAGAGCAGCGCCACGACGAAGTAGCTTGCGTTGATGAAAATCTTTGCGGTCATGTTCACCACTTTTTATAAAGTCGTAAACGTCGAATTTCACGAAGACACTATGACTCGATAGAAAACCGCTTCCTTGAGCGCGTCTTTCTCTGTGTCTCTGCGTCTCCGTGTGGGATATCAGCTCTCATGTTCTTTGGTCTTTCCATGCTTGAACATCCCCAGCATCCGTTCCGTAACCACGTAGCCGCCTGCTGCGTTGGCTGCCCCGAGCAAGACGGCGATAAAGCCGATGAACTGCTCGAGCGGCGTTTGCGCCTCACCGAGCGCGACCATGGCGCCTACGAGCACCACGCCGTGCACGAAGTTCGAGCCCGACATAAGCGGCGTGTGCAGGATCACGGGCACGCGAGAGATCACCTCGTAGCCGGTGAATGCCGCCAGCATGAATATGTAGAGCGCAGCGAACCCTTCCATACAATACCTCCGAGCCGGCAAGCTGTATGCCGTCATTACTATTTTGTCTCCTCCAATGCTTTCCTCACGTCCTCATGACGGACCTGCCCGTCACGGGTAAAGACGCTTCCCGAGAGGATATCATCGCTCCAGTCGAGGCTGAGCTTGCCGTCCTTGATAAAAGGCGAGAGGAAGTTGAACAAATTCTTTGCGTACATCTCCGAAGCCTGCACCGGCATGCGGGAGGCCAGGTTGATCGTGCCCACGATCGTGATGCCGTCCTTGACCACCGTTTCTCCGGGACGCGTACCGGCCACGTTGCCGCCGCCGTCCGCGGCCATGTCCACGATGACCGCTCCTTTCTTCATGCGTACAACCATGTCATCAGTGACGATCAGGGGGCTTTTTTTGCCGGGGATCGCCGCCGTGGTGATCAATACGTCCACCTGCGAGATGGCCTTCGACAGTTTTTCCTGCTGAAACATCCGTTCATCTTCCGTCAGTTCGCGTGCATAACCGCCCGCGGCCACGGCAGCCACGCCGGCATCAACGAACCGCGCGCCGAGGGATTCGACCTGCTCCTTGGTCTCGGGCCGCACGTCATACGCCTCAACAATAGCGCCGAGCCGGTGCGCGGTGGCGATGGCCTGCAGCCCTGCGACCCCCGCGCCGATCACCAGCACCCGCGCGGGCCTGAGCGTGCCCGCGGCGTAGGTTATCATGGGAAAGAATTTCGGGGATATCACTCCCGCGATCAGGGCGCACTGGTAGCCAGCGACTGTGGCCTGGGTGGAAAGAGCGTCCATGCTCTGGGCGCGGGAAATGCGCGGAATCAGCTCGACGGCAAAACTCGTGATGTTCCCCTCGCAAAGGAGCCGCGCCCGCTCCCGGTCCTCATAAGGGTGCAGGAAGCCGATGAGCACCGTCCCCGGATGCATTGCGCGGATGTCGTCCGGGGTCGGCGGCCGCACCTTTAGGATGATCCCGGCCTGAGCGAAGACTTCGGCGCTGTTCACGGCAATGTTGGTCGCGCCGAAATCGTCATCGTGAATAAAGCTGCCGGCACCCGCGTTCTGTTCTATGCTGACATCGGCGCCCAGAGACCTGAACCTTTTGACCACATCAGGCACGATGGCCACGCGGCGTTCGCCCTGCGCTGTTTCCTTCGGTACGCCGATCACCAGAGGCATGGAGCCCCTCCCATCAAATCATGCTAAAAACCCGTCACATCATACCGTCCGTTTTTATTATATCATTGTTTGCTTCACACAGGTCTGTGGCGCGTTCTGCAGGCGTTATTTTTTGCAGACGGTAAAGCGGAAGAGAGCATAGAAGGTCATGAAGGAATAGAAATGCAAAGATACTTGTAAGGTATATGCTGCCTCTGATCACATCTCTCCCTTGCTTTTTCCTCATTCCTGGATTATGTTTTCTTTAGAGGTCGTTATCTATGTCAGCTTCCGGTCTTTCATTATTTCACCCCCTCATCCAACAATGGTTTGGGGAAAAGGTCGGCACGCCTACGGACGTTCAGACAATGGCATGGCCGGAGATTGCGGGCAATAAGCATGTGCTCGTGACCGCGCCAACGGGCTGCGGCAAGACGCTTGCGGCATTTCTGTGGGGGCTCAATCAGCTTATCACGGGAGCGTGGTCGAAAGGCAATGTCCGCGTCCTTTATGTTTCTCCCCTCAAAGCCTTGAACAACGACGTCCAGCGGAACCTGCTCAAACCGTTGAGAGAGCTCCGGGAGCATTTCACCAGGGTCGGCGTTCCATTTCCCGAGATTTCGGTGCTCACCCGGAGCGGTGACACGCCCGGTGAAGAACGGAGAAAGATGGTCCGCAGACCTCCGGAGATCCTCATCACGACGCCTGAGTCGCTGAACCTTCTCTTAAGCTCCCGGAGCGGCCGATCCATGCTCACGGGCATCGCCACGGTGATTCTCGATGAAATTCACGCCGTTGTCGGCACCAAGCGTGGGACGCATCTGATTACGGGTGTGGATCGATTGGTCCCGCTTGCGGGAGAATTCCAGCGCATCGCACTCTCGGCCACGGTCAATCCTGCTGAACGGGTGGCGTTGTTTGTGGGGGGGTATCGACTATTCGGCAAGGGCAAGGACAGCCGGTATGAAAAGCGCCCCGTCTCGATCATCCGGTCGCGTCAGGCCAAGACCTACGAGATAACAGTTTCGTTCCCTGCCGATGCACGGGAAAAGATGGTGGATGATTCCTGGTGGCCGGCTCTCATCGATGCTTTTAAAAAGATCATCGCTGAACACCGCTCGACGCTGCTTTTCGCGAACAGCCGGCGGACCACGGAAAAGGTGACGCGGCTGATTAATGAAGCCGCCCTCCCCTTTGAATTCACCTCCCGTGAGGGAATGGGAGATAAGGAATCAGGTTCCTCGAAGGAGCTTGCCTACGCGCACCACGGCTCGCTTGCCCGCGAGATCCGGCTTGCCGTTGAGCAGAAACTCAAGAACGGCGAACTCAGGGCCATCGTGGCCACAAGCTCGCTCGAACTCGGCATCGACATCGGCAGCCTCGACCGGGTGATCCTGATCCAGTCGCCGCGCTCGGTTTCGTCCGCCCTGCAGCGCATCGGCCGCTCGGGTCATTATGTGGGAGAAGCAAGCCGGGGCCTGCTTTTCCCGACCCACGGCCGCGATTTTGTGGATGCCGCGGTCATGGCACGGGCCATTCTCGACCAGGACATCGAAGAGGTCCGGCCGGTGGAAGCACCGCTGGACATCCTTGCGCAGATCATACTCTCGATGACCGCCATGGAAAGATGGGACATCGACGAGCTCTACGCTTTCTTGAAGGCCAGCTATCCCTATCGCAGCCTGCCGCTCAGACACTTCAACATTCTGCTCGAAATGCTTGCGGGGCGGTATGCCGACAGCCGCTTACGCGAGCTCAAGGCTCGCGTTTCACTCGACCGCATCGACAACACGGTGCAGGCGCACAGCGAAGTGCCCTATCTCATCTACACATCAGGCGGGACCATTCCCGAGCGGGGCTACTTCGACATGAGGCTGAAAGACACGCACGCAAAAATCGGGGAACTGGATGAGGAATTCGTATGGGAGCGTTCCATCGGTGAGACCTTCACCCTGGGCACACAGCTCTGGCGCATCGAAAAGATCACGCATAACGACGTCGAGGTGACGCCTGTGCGATCCGCTGTCGGCATCTTCCCGTTCTGGCGGGCCGAGGAGCAAGACCGGGATTTTCACCTGTCCGAAAAGATCGGTCTCTTTCTCGAGCACGCGGACCAGAGAATCGATTCACCTGATTTTAAGCAAGAGCTTCTGGACCGATACGTCATGGAGGAGACGGCTGCCCTCGAACTCACCGGATTTTTAAAACTCCAAAAAGAGGCTACCGGAAGCAGCCTCCCGCACCGACACCATCTCCTGATCGAACATGTCGAAGAGTCCGTCAGCCGCGGTGATTTCAAACAGGTTATTCTCCACACCTTCTGGGGCGGGAAGGTGAACCGTCCCTTCGCGCTGGCCCTGGCCCAGGCCTGGGAAGAGAAGCAGCACAAGCCGCTTCAGCTCATCGAGAATGATGACGCCATCCTACTTATGCTTCCGCATGAGTTTCAGGCGCGGGACCTCTTCTCACTCGTCACACCGGGAAACGTCGAGGCCCTCTTGCGCAGGAAGCTGGAGCAGTCCGGATTTTTCGGGGCCCGTTTCCGGGAGAATGCGGAGCGGGCGCTTTTACTTCCAAAATCCAGTTTTAAGCGAAGAATGCCGCTCTGGCTCATCCGGCTTCGGTCCAAAGAACTGCTTGCGGCAGTGCGTTCGTACGAGGATTTTCCGATCCTTCTCGAAACCTGGCGCACCTGCCTGGAGGACGAATTCGATCTTCCCCATGTGAAGGCGGTCCTCGAAGAGCTTCGGGCCGGCTCGATCCACGTGAGCGAGACCGTGACCCGGAGCGCATCGCCCTTTGCCGCGAACCTCGTATGGAAACAGACGAACAAATACATGTACGAGGACGATACGCCTCTTCTCGCCAGAGAGTCCGCACTGCGCCCTGAATTGATCAAGGAGCTGTTGTTCTCCTCGCACCTTCGGCCGAAAGTCCCGGCGGGGCTGATTCGCGTCTTGGATGAGAAGCTCAAGCGAACGGCGCCGGGGTATCCGCCCGGTTCGGCGCTCGAACTTCTGGACTGGGTCAAGGAACGGCTGTTGATCCCCGAACCGGAATGGAAGGAGCTTGCCGCCGCAATCCGAAGAGACCATGGTCTCGATGCCGGAGAACTGCTTCTGGCCCAGGCGAAGAAACTGTTCTGGATCTCGTGGCCCGGGGTCAGGCATCAGCTCCTGTGCAGCCTTGAAGCGCTTCCGAAGGTGCTCGTTGCATTCCGCCTGCATCTTGATGTTATTTCCATCCTGCCCGTTGTCCCGGGTGAGAAGGCGGAAGGAATGAGGCGAAAAGTCATGTCATTCCTGCGCGAGGTCCCGGAGGCTGCCGCGGCGCCGGAGGAGTACGATCTTACGAACTTTCTTTCAGAGTGGCTTTCTTACTACGGCCCGGTGGAAAAGGAAAGCATGCTGCAGCTCCTCGGCATCACGACGGAGCGGCTCGATGAAGCAACCGAACCCCTGATCGAGTCACAGGACCTGATTATGGACCGCTTTCGGGAGGAAAGCACGACACTCGAAATCTGCGACAGTGAGAACCTCGAGATGCTCCTTCGCATGGCGCGGCGCTACCGCCAGCCTTCCTTCCAGGCGCTTCCGCTGGAACAGCTTGCGCTTTTTCTCGCGACTTTTCAGGGAATCACTTCACAGGGAGAGTCCATGGACGACCTCCAGCAGCGTTTGGAGCAACTCTTTGGATGGCCTGCCCCCGTTCGGGCGTGGGAAGAATATATCCTTCCTGTCCGGATGCGGCCCTATCGAAGCGAGTGGCTGGACAGCCTCATGAATTCCAGTGACCTTATCTGGTTCGGCTGTGGGCAAAAGCGCATCAGCCTGGCGTTCAGCCAGGACATCGAGCTTTTCCGATCCCCTGAGCGAATGGAGCATGACGGCGACGAGATTGAGCACTTGATCCCTGACCGTCGGGGCCGGTACAGTTTCTTCGAGATCGCCGAATTTTCCCGTCTGGACAGCGTGCATGCAACGGAACTGCTGTGGAAAGAGGCATGGAAGGGGCACGTTACGAGCGATACATTCCAGACAATCCGGAAAGGCGTCATGACCGGCTTCACGGCGCGGACCTTTGCCGGTGAGGTCCGGCCTCCCTCGCGCAGGTCCGGGTTCAGCCGCTGGAAGGTCTCCCGTCCCATGGAGGGACACTGGCTCCGGATCGACACTCCACCCAGGGAGCGGGACTTTCTGGAAGAGGAGGAACTCGTCAGGGACCGCATCCGTCAACTCTTGAAACGTTACGGGATCCTCTTTCGCGACCTCCTGGTAAACGAACTGCCGCCTCTTCAATGGAGAGCGGTCTTCCGCTCTCTGCGGCTCATGGAGCTTTCCGGCGAGATCATATCGGGTTATTTCTTCGAAGGGATTTCCGGTCCGCAGTTCATTTCTCATGAGGCCTTCAAAATGCTTCAGGAGCCCTTGCCGCAGGACGCCATCTTCTGGATCAATGCGTCAGATCCTGCGTCTCTTTGCGGCCTGGGCTTCGGGCCATTACAAGACCTTCCTCCGCGCATTGCTTCGACCCACCTCGTGTATCATGCCAGCCGGCTGGTGATGATTTCCAAACGCCTCGGAAGAGGCCTTGAAATTTTTGTTAAGCCTGACGACGCGCATCTGGCCGGTTACTTTGCTTTGTTCAAGGACCTGCTGGACCGCGAGTTCAACCCAATACAGAAGGTCAGCGTGGAGACGGTTAACGGGGAGCCTGCGCTGCGGAGTCCCTTTGGCGGGGCGCTGAAGCAGTTCGGGTTCAGGTCGTCGAGAACCTCACTGGAACTCTGGAAGGAGTATTGATGTTTTTTAACCGCAGAAACACGAAGCAGGGAGAACGTCACAGGCTAACACGGTTACATACTGAAGAGAAAAATAGGGGGAGAGGAAGGCCAAGTTTTTTCAGTCTCTATCCGTGTTCATCCGTAGTTACTCAAGAAGTTGTCCGTGCCCCGGTGTCTCCGTTGTGAAATTTATACCCGCATTTCCAGCATTTCTCTTGATTTACCGCACTGTTCCGGATATAATTTAATTTATTCTTGCAATTTCGGATACCTGCCTGAATATACGGAGAACATAACAGCATGGCGGAAAAA
The DNA here is from genome assembly GCA_050257255.1 of Betaproteobacteria bacterium. Lineage (GTDB taxonomy): Bacteria > Nitrospirota > UBA9217 > UBA9217 > UBA9217 > JAJYKN01. Next base: position 14,949 of record JBLMWN010000091.1, read on the forward strand.
AAATTCGAGGCAGCTTTGGCACGGCTCGAAGAGATTGTGCAGCAACTCGAGAAGGGCGACATCCAGCTCGATCAGTCTTTGAAGCTCTTCGAGGAAGGTATCAGACTTTCGCGCATATGCAATAAGCGGCTCGAAGAGGCTGAGCGTAAGGTGGAGATCCTGATAAAAGACAAGGCCGGCAACATCACCGCGGAGCCATTCGAGGAGGAGGGGGAAGCGTGAGGGAGAAATCCCAAACTACGAATACCAAATAATATCCAAATGATAAGTTCCACGTTCAAAACATGTGAAATTTTATGTTTGATGCGTGGAGCTTATTTGTTACTTGGGATTTGGAGCGCGCTTTTATTATGGACATCAAAACCTATCTTGCCAAGAAGAAAGAAATCGTGGACAAATCGCTTGAGAAACTCGTGCCGCCTGCGAAGGCTTTTCCCCCGTCAGTGCATGAGGCTATGCGCTATAGCCTCTTTGCCGGCGGTAAGCGGGTGCGGCCCATCCTGGCCATTGCCGCTGCTGAATCCTTGGGTGCAAAGACTGCTGATTTGCTGCCCATTGCGGGGGCGCTTGAGCTCCTTCATACCTACTCACTGATTCATGATGACCTTCCGGCCATGGATGACGATGATTTCCGCCGCGGGAGGGCTACATGCCACAAGGTGTACGGCGAGGCGATTGCGATCCTGGCCGGGGACGGGCTTTTGAACATGGCCTTTGAAGTGCTTTCCGATCCCCGCAGGCTCAAAGCTGTTCCTGCACAAAGGCTCATCGCGATCATCAAAGAGGTTTCGACGGCTACCGGCGTCTTCGGCATGGTGGGCGGTCAAGCCGTTGACATAGAGTCCGAGGGAAAGGACGTCGATTTTCCGACGCTCGAATACATCCATACACATAAGACCGGAGCGCTTATCCGGGCGTCCGTGCGGGTCGGAGCGCTCTACGCGAAAGCGGGCAAACGTCAGTTTGCGGCATTGACGCATTACGGAGAGATGGTTGGCCTGGCGTTCCAGATCGCGGACGATATCCTCGACATCACAGGCAGCAGGGAGGAAATCGGAAAGGATGTGGGCAGCGATCTCAAAAAAGGCAAGAATACCTTTCCGGGCTTCTACGGCCTCGAAGAGTCGCGGCGGCGGGCGGCGGAAGTCGCGGAGAAGGCTGTCGATGCGCTGCGAGGTTCCGGACGCGCAGCTGATCCGCTCAGAGAGCTGGCAAAGTATATTGTGAATAGGGTGAATTAAAGACGGTGATGGTAACGAAGCCCATATCGTCTGGCTGGGCGGTAGTGGATTGATGACGACTGTGCAACCGGACAACGAAACCGCATCGTTATCGTAACCGATTCACAAGAGGTAAATCATGATTCTCGACAAAGTAAACAACACGGATGACCTCCGGAGCCTCCCCCGGGAGGAGTTGACGACGCTCGCCGAAGAGATTCGGCAGGAGATCATCAGCGTAGTGTCCAGGAACGGAGGGCACCTGGCTTCGAGCCTCGGCGTGGTGGACTTGACCGTTGCCCTGCACTACGCTTTCGATACTCCGAATGACCGTATCGTCTGGGACGTGGGCCACCAAGCCTATGCTCACAAAATCGTGACCGGCAGGAGGGCGCAGTTCACTTCGCTCCGACAGCATGGCGGGATCAGCGGATTCCCCAAGCGTGAGGAAAGCCCTTGCGATCATTTCGACGTGGGGCATGCGAGCACTTCCATATCCGCGGCGCTCGGAATGGTGGCAGCCCGCGACATCAAAGGCGAGGATTTCAAGGTGATCGCGGTGATCGGTGATGGCTCGATATCCGCGGGCCTTGCCTTCGAAGGGATGAACCAGGCAGGACATCTGAAGAAGAACCTGATCGTGATCCTAAACGACAACGAGATGTCCATCTCGGCGAATGTGGGCGCCTTGTCCTCGTATCTCAGCAGGCTTATGACAGGCAACTTCTATACCAGACTGCGCAAGGAGACCAAGCATTTCTTGCAGGGAATCCCCAAGGTCGGCGAGTCTATGTTCAACCTGGCGAAGAAGGCCGAGGACTCCATCAAGGGCCTGATGGTGCCGGGCATGCTGTTTGAAGATCTCGGTTTCCAGTATATCGGCCCCATTGACGGACATAACATCGACCACCTGATCGAGACCTTTCAGAACATAAAAGACTACGCCTGGCCGGTCCTGGTCCACGTGATCACCAAAAAGGGAAAAGGCTGCGAGTTCGCTGAGTGCAGTCCGTCCCAGTACCATGGCACGCCGCCCTTCGACCCCATAACCGGGAAAACGGCAAGCAAAAAACAATCAATCCTGAGCTACACGGAAGTCTTTGGCCAGACCATGATCAAGCTTGCGGAGGACAACGACAAAATCGTTGCCATATCGGCCGCCATGTCAGAAGGTACGGGACTCGACAAGTTCGCGGAGCATTTTCCCGATCGGTTCTTCGACGTGGGCATCGCCGAATCACACGGCGTCACCTTTGCCTGCGGCCTCGCCGTTGAAGGGCTCCATCCCGTGGCCGCCATCTACTCCACCTTCACCCAACGCGCCTACGATCAAGTTGTGCACGACCTCTGTCTCCAGAACCTTCCGGTAACGCTCGCACTTGACCGAGCCGGTCTTGTCGGTGAAGACGGCCCCACGCACCACGGTGTGTTCGACATCGCCTACCTCCGTCACGTGCCGAATATTGTCGTGATGGCGCCCAAGGATGAAAACGAGCTCCAGCACATGATCAAGACAGCGGTTGAGCATCCCGGGCCTGCGGCAGTGCGCTATCCCCGCGGCGTCGGCTGCGGCGTACCCATGGACCAGGAACTGAAGAGTCTTCCGATCGGCAAGTCAGAGTACATCAAGGACGGCAGCGATGCAGCAATCATTGCGATCGGTAATATGGTCTGCCCGTCGATCGAAGCAGCAAAGCGGCTTGCAGAAGAGGGGATCTCCGTTTCCGTGGTGAATGCCCGGTTCGTGAAGCCCCTCGATGAAGAAATGATCGTCGCCCTCGCCAGGAAGACCGGGAGGATCGTGACGGTCGAGGAGCACGCGCTTTTTGGCGGTTTCGGCAGCGCTGTGCTCGAATGCCTCGATGCAAAGGGGACCACGGGCATCAAGACGCGCCGCATCGGGCTTCCGGATGCATACATCGAACACGGATCGCAGAAGGTGCTCAGACAGAAGTACGGACTCGATGCTGACGGGATTTATACGTCCGTGAAGCAGTTCTTGGAAAAGTCGAGGCTGAAAGCCGTTCCAATGGTTGCGAACATAAGAACGATGGACATGTAGCTATACGGTAAAATGATGAGAACGGTCGTTTTACCCGATTATCCTCACGCTTGCTTTAATTCCCGTAGCCGCCGCTCCTGATTTCCGTGAGTTTGCCATTCCGAAAGGTGAGTATTCGCACAAAACGGTTGGGGCCGAGATTATACGTCCATTCTTCAACGGTCACAAAGAGATTGCGCTCAAGCCCGTTATCGGATCGTTCTTTAAACTCTTCCTGGTGCGTATCTTTCCAGGTCGGTTCACCACACTTCGCGATCACCTCACTCTTGGTATCCCCGACGGTCACGACCTGTTCACTGCACTCGGGCTGTCCGGTTTTTGGACTTTTGCTGTACCCGTAGTTGCCGGTCCGGATATCTGCTACTCTTCCGTTCTTCAGCGTGACGATGCGTATAAACTGGGCCGGGCCGAAATTATATGTCCAGTCTTCCACGGTGACAAAAAGCTTTCGTTTCGAACCATCGTTAAACCGCTCGATGATTTCTTCGTTGTGCGATTCTTTGTGGTCAGGCTCGCCGCATTTCGCCAGCAAGTCCACTCTGGTATCCCCGATTGAGATGATTCCCCCGCCACAGTCAAGCGTGGCGGAGTATATATTGAAACTTGGCGTTGCCAACAGCAGCATGCAGAAAAATAAAAACATGCCCGGCCTTCTCATATGCGTGACCTCCGAACGGCGACATTGGAGTGCTTGAATTTTTGACCCTTGGATATTTTTTAAGTTTATACGAGTCTGCAAGATACGTCAATCAACGATTTTGATAACGATTGTTCGTTGACAGCCAGTTTCGCTTCTGGTACGCTCGCATAACTAACACAATCCCTTACAAGGGATAATGTGCCTATGTCCGGACAACAAAACAAAAAAGCCAGCAAAGTGCGTCTCGACCGGTTGCTCGTAGACCGAACGATTGCCGGGAGCAGGGAGCGTGCACAGGCCATGATCTTTGCCGGGCAGGTCCTCGTGAATGGTCAAAAGATCGACAAGGCCGGCGCACTCGTATCCCAGGACTCGGAAATCCGCATCCTCGGTGAAGTTCTTCCTTATGTAAGCAGAGGCGGGCTGAAACTGGAGAAGGCATTGCGTGATTTCCACGTATCCGTAGAGGGCAAGACGGCCATAGATGTCGGCGCATCCACGGGAGGATTTACGGACTGTCTGCTCCAGCACGGCTGTGCAAAGGTATACGCCGTGGATGTGGGCTACGGTCAGATGGCATGGAAGCTCAGGCAGGACCCGCGTGTCGTCGTCATCGAGCGGACCAACATCCGCGAGATCGATCCGTCGCTTCTGCCCGAGCCGATTGATATCGCGGTCGCTGACGTTTCGTTCATATCCCTCGAAAAGGTCATTCCTGCTATTCTGAAATTTCTCAAACCCGATGCAGAGATCATCGCGCTCATCAAGCCGCAGTTCGAAGTGGGCAAGGAGCAGGTGGGCAAGGGCGGGATCGTGCGGGACGAGAGTATGCGTACGGCCGCTGTTGACCGGATTGTCGCATTTGTTCGTAAACAGGGATTTGAAGTGAAGGGTGTCATCCCATCGCCAATAACCGGGCAGGATGGGAATGTGGAATTTCTGATTTACGCCATGAAACATGAAGCATAGGCCAGAGAGGAAACACCCCATTGGCCATGATCTTTGCGTTCAGCCTGCGGTCAGCCTTCCCGCGAATTCCTCTCCCAGCACCACAATCGACTCTATATCAAGATAGCGCGGCGCGGTCTTGTCCAGGAGCAGCTTACACTGGGCCGGAAAGTTTTCCTCAAGCACGGCATCATAAAATAACAGCAGCACGGGGTAATGGGGGAAGAAGCGGAATTCGCAGGCCACATCGTGGTTGCCGGGGACCGATGTCGGTGCGCCGCCCATTCGTTCGCAGGCGTTTTTGAGGCCCGCAATGTTACCGGCGAAATGCTTTGCAATCACTTCCTCGACATGGCCGGCCCATGCTTTGTCTTTTGCATGAGAGGCCGGCACTGAGCCGAAGGTAATCCACTCGTTGGCGGGCGCAGGGGGATCGGGCATGCAGAGATGGTTGTAAATGAGGATCGAGATCCAGGGACGCGGCTCTTTTCCTCTTATGTCTGAGACTTTCTCTTTCGTGACACGATAGGTTTCGTTCAGAAAGGTGATCTCGATCGCGTCCGGACCGATCAGGGTTGCGCCGAACAGAGAAGCGATTTTCCGGAAGTCCAATACCTGGATCTTCGGCTGTAACGACTGAAGCACCTGTTCATAGACCGTACCCGGTGAACCAGGGAGGCCGGCATCACGAAGCGCCGCGCGGGCCTCCGGCGTCATTGTCGCGCATTCGTCCGGGGATGCTTGGCGGGATGCAAGTTTCGCCGCGAATCCGAAGCAGCTCGATAACCCGCACTTGCCGCAGTTTGTCTTCGGGAGAAGTTTGTATATCTCGACGGCGGTCTTCATAGTTTTAACTTAACGCTTTTTCCAGGAGCTGTCAAATGCGATCATCCTGATCGCGGAAGATTCAGGGTTCGCGGAATGGCTGTTTGATAAACCGATTGACAACAGGTGTCGCGGGCTCTAAAATTATTTGTATCGAAACAAGTGAATATGCCAGGAGGCATTGTTATGGAATGGACAGAGAAGCTCGCCACCGGTATTACCACGATCGACAGCCAGCATAAAGAACTGTTCAGGCGGATCAACAATCTTGTCACCGCCATCAAGCAGCACCGCTGCAAATCGGAGATCGACGGGACAATCAAGTTCCTCGAGGATTACGCGCGTATTCACTTTTCCGAGGAAGAAAAGCACATGGCGGAGACAAACTACGGCGGCCTCGAAGCACAGCGCAAGGACCATAAGAAGTACCTGACCGCGCTTGCCGAATTGAAGAAACAGGCGTCATTGCCACGTGTCAAGGGCAGTTCCTACGACTTATCGGCCACGACGAACCAGGTGGTGGTGGACTGGATCGTGGCCCACATTATGAAGTTGGATATGAAATTCGGCGAATACTTAAAACAGCAGGGAAAGGAGAATTAACAAATTAACAATTGCGAAATGCGGAATGAAAGCCGAGAGGCAGAAAGGCGGATACCCGTGCTCGTCACACTGCCTTGATGCCGGGCCGTATTTTTTGGACCTCCCGATATATCTCTTTGCCATCGTTCTTCAGCATGATGATATCCAGCGCCAGCACGTCACGTCTGCGTCCTTGCAAGATACACCTGCCCCTCATCGCGTCGACTAATAAAGAGTCTGAAGGCCGCGCCTCTTCAGGTGCCGGAGCACTTGAACGCCGTGAACTGGCGGCCCTCGCGATCCCCTCTTGACAAGTGAACAAATGTTCACTATACTGATACCCATGGCGACCGACATCAATGAATCCATATCCGTCGCGGTCATTTTTTCACGGGGGATGGTGAAGCCGGTCTGGTTCTCCTGGCACGGCAGGCGGATCCGGATACAGGAGATATCCTTCACCTGGAAGACCCGGGAGGGAAGCGCGCCGATCTTCCACTTTTCCGTGAGTGACGGACAGGGACTCTACGAGCTCCGGTATAACACGGTTAACTTTCTATGGAGGCTTGCCGCCGTTGCGGAACGTTCTGCATATTGACATGAACGCCTTCTTCGCCTCCGTTGAGCAGCGGGCCAACCCGGCGCTCCGCGGCAAGGCCATGGCCGTTATTGGTTCGTTGCACCGGGGGGTGGTCCTTTCCCCGTCCTACGAGGCCCGTACCTTTGGGGTCAAGACGGGCATGACCTACGGAGAGGCGAAAGCGGCCTGTCCCGGACTGCTCCTGGTGCCTGCCGACCCGGCGAAGTATTCTCATACCTGCGAAGAGCTGATACATATATGGAGAGATTTTTCCCCGCTCGTGGAGCTTTTCTCCATTGACGAAGCGTTCCTGGATGTGACAGGCTGTGAGCAGTTGTTCGGAGATCCCGTACAGATCGCCATCCGGATAAAAGATCGGGTCTGGAACGAGAAGCGGCTCACCTGTTCGGTCGGAATCGGGCCGAACAAACTCTTGGCGAAGCTCGGCAGCGACATGCAGAAACCGGACGGACTCGTGCTTATTTCTCCCGAGGACGTTGCCGATGTTCTCGAAGGCCTGCCGGTGAAAGAACTCTGCGGCATCGGCCCCAACCTTACGCAGAATCTTGCGGCCATGGGAATTCACACTTGCGGCGAGCTGGGCCGGGCTCCGCTTGAGAAGCTCGTTGCCCGCTTCGGCGTTATCGGCGAGCGTCTTCGGGACATGGGGCGCGGTATAGACTATGACCCAGTTGAGGCAATGGAATCCCTGTGTGAGGATGCAGCCAAATCGATGGGCCACAGCATGACCCTCGATGAGGACTGCGCAGACGTCGCGATGATTGAGCGCCACATTCTGCAACTTGCGGAGAAGGTGGGACGAAGGCTCAGGCGAGGTTCGTATCGGGGCCGCACGGTCAGCCTTACGCTCCGGTACGCCGATTTTCACACGTTCAGTCGTCAAAGAAGGGTGCGCCACGCCGTGAATCACGGTCTCGACATTTATGCCGTGGCCCGCGAGATTTTTAGGAAACTGCGGCCGGCCCAACCGGTTCGGCTCGTGGGCGTGAGTGTTTCCGGTCTCGAACGGAACGAATCACAGCTCCCGCTCTTCGGTGACGAGCGAAAGCGAAAGTTCATCGCCGAGGCCATGGACGGCATCAACGACCGGTACGGTGACTTCACGGTCACCTGGGGCACGCTTGTGGAGCGAAACGCGCATGAACGGATTATTTCGCCGGCGTGGAGACCGGAGGGGGACAGGCAGTATTGAGAATATGGATTTCGGACTGCAGAATAAAAAAATCTGCCCCCGAATAGTCATATTGGAGTCATTTCCGGGGAAATCAGTCGGGAATCAGGTTCTTTAATAGGGAGCGGAAGTCATATCCCCGTAGAAACATTCAGGATGACTTAAAAGAAAGGGTCTGAATCTGAATATGAAAAACAAAATATCCGAACGTCAGCAGGCAATCTATGAATTCATCCGCGTTGCCGTGACTACACGAGGAATACCTCCATCCATGCGGGAGATTGGGGAGAAGTTTGGCATACGCTCAACAAACGGCGTGGAAAAGAACCTCGCAATTCTCGAGCGAAGCGGTTTTATTACGAGGGAACGGGGAAAATCCCGCGGCATTTCGCTTCAAGCCCGCGGAAGGCCGGCTGTGCCGATTCCTCTCCTCGGAAGGGTCGCAGCCGGAGTGCCGGTGCTTTCGCCGGAGAACCGCGAAGGCGAGGTTATGGTCGACCTCTCTCTTTTTTCCCTCCGGAGTTCCAACAGTCTCTTCGCCCTGAAGGTAGAGGGAGAGAGCATGGTGAATGCCCACATCCTGGCCGGAGATACGCTGCTGGTCCGAGTCCAGTCATCTGCGCAGAACGGTGACATCGTTGTTGCCCTTGTGGACGGCGAGACCACGGTCAAACGTTTTTTTGCCGAGAAGGACCGCGTCCGGTTGCAGCCGGAAAACAGCGCGATGAAACCGATCTATGTTGACCGCGGCGAATTCCGAATCATTGGCAAGG
>JBLMWN010000092.1:0-14235 GCA_050257255.1 Betaproteobacteria bacterium
CTGTAATCCCAAAATGATAATGTCCTAATTCGCCAAAGTAGAAATGTCCTATTTTAGCTACAATGCTCCGGATAAGGAGGGGGCATGGTGGCGGGAAAGGACATGATCACGATGAGTCGAAAGGAAGCAAAAACGCTTCACATTATTCATCAGGCATTAGACAAGAAGATCACACAGTGCGAAGCTGCGCAGGTTATCGGTTTAAGCGACCGGCAAATACGGAGGCTGATCAAGCGGGTACGGATAGAAGGCGATGAGGGGATATGCCACAGATCTCGGGGCAAGACCTCAAACCGCTGCATATCGAAAAAGATCAAGGAAAAGACCCTCAGGCTCTTTAAAGAGAAGTATAAAGACTTCAACCTTGTCCATGCTGCTGAAAAGCTTCATGAGGTTCATGGGATTACGCTCTGCGACGAGACCCTCCGCTTATGGTTAAACGAAGCTGAGATTTCCTACAAGAAGCGTAAGGCAAGGAAGCATCGTCGATGGCGAGAGCGGAAAGCCAATTTCGGCGAGCTCGTGCAGATAGACGGGTCGCATCACGACTGGTTCGAGGGCCGGGGGCCAGCCTGCGTTTTCATGGGCTATATCGACGATGCGACCGGGACTGTCTATGGCCGTTTTTACGACTATGAAGGAACGATGCCGGCGATGGACAGCATGAAGCGCTATATCAAGCGCTACGGCATTCCTAAAAGCGTCTATTTCGATAAGCACTCGACGTATAAATCCTGGGCCGAGCCGACCATTGAGGAGCAACTGAACGGTCAGAAGCCGATGAGCCATTTTGAAAAAAGCCTGGCGGAATTAGCCATAGACGTTATTCATGCCAATTCCCCGCAGGCCAAAGGGAGGATCGAGCGGCTCTTTAAAACGCTTCAGGACCGGCTGGTAAAGGAGATGCGGCTTAAGGGAATCAAAAGCGTCGAGGAGGCAAATGAGTTTTTAAAGACCTATTTGCCGGAGCATAACAGGAAGTTCAGGAAAAAACCGGCTTCTGCCGCGGACCTACACCGGCCTGCACTTCCCAGCCGGGAACTTGACCGTATCCTTTCCATAAAGGAGGAACGGACGGTCCGGAACGATTTCACGATCGCTTATGATCGCAAGCTCTACCAAATCGAGGAGGCTACCCGGGCACAGAAAGTCCTCGTCGAAGAACGGCTGGACGGAACGATTCATATCAGTTACAAAGGCCGAGAATTGAGATTTCGGCAGATTAGCAAACCTCAAACTGAGGATAAGCCGAAAGAGAAAATCTTGATCTTGAAAAAGAAAGGCTGCAGACCTGCCGCAGGACATCCCTGGAAAGGGAGTTATAAACCTAATCCTCGACTAAATGAGAGAGTTGCAGTCTAAAAACCGGACATTTCTATTTTGGTAACGATAGGACATTTCTACTTTGGCTTGACAACGGACTTTTTTGGGCTTGACTTGGCGAGGGCTGGATTTTATACTGCATGCAACGCACGTTTAAAAGAACGCGCCGTCGGAGGAGGTTTTACAACAGTATGGGTTTTGCTTATATTCGCCAGATCCCAAAAGCAAAAGATGTTATCGAAAAGATGCCGCTTCCCGCGGACATAAAAAAGATCAAGAAAGAAAGAGACAGGGAAATTCACGGCATCTTAACCGGCGCAGTGGAAAAGCTGGTGCTGATCATCGGCCCCTGTTCGGCCCACGACGAGGATGCGGTGTGTGATTACATCTCACGGCTTGCCCGGGTTCAGGAAGTAGTGAAGGACAAGATCATCCTCATCCCGCGAATCTATACAAACAAGCCCCGAACCACAGGCATCGGGTACAAGGGAATGGCGCACCAGCCGAACCCGAAGGAAGAGCCGAACATCGTCGAGGGGATCAAGGCCATCCGGAAGATGCACATCCGGGCGCTGAAGGAATCCCACCTCCCGGCAGCGGATGAGATGCTCTACCCCAACAACTACGCTTATCTAGAAGACGTGCTGAGCTATGTGGCAGTCGGCGCGCGTTCCGTCGAGAACCAGCAGCACCGCCTGACCTGCAGCGGCCTCGACATCCCTGTGGGCATGAAGAACCCTACGTCCGGGGACTTCGACGTGATGTTTAATGCGGTGCAGGCGGCCCAGGCGCCTCACATATTCAGTTACAACGGCTGGGAGGTAAAAACCTCCGGCAACCCGTTGACTCACTGCATCCTTCGGGGAGCAGTAAACCAGTACGGCCAGAGCATCCCCAACTACCATTACGAAGACCTCATCAGGGTCGCCAAGACGTACAAGGAGCGGGCCTTCGCTAATCCCGTGATCATCGTAGACACGAACCACGCAAACTCGAACAAACAGTATAAGGAGCAGCCGCGGATCGCGAAAGAGGTGATGCGGACCCGCGAACATTCCGACATCGTCCGGAAGATGGTGAAAGGCTTCATGATCGAAAGCTTTATCGAAGAAGGCGCGCAGAAGGTGTCGGAGAACGTGTACGGGAAGTCCATCACCGATCCGTGCCTGGGCTGGAAGGACAGCGAACGCCTGATTAAAAGACTTGCGGAGTTGGCTTAGATAAAAAGCGTCGCGCGTCGGCAACAATGCCGGTATCGGAGAACGTCAATCGACAACGCTCCCAAAAAACGAGGACGAAACCGACTGACCAGATTATGAGGATGAGGATAATTGAGTGGTTGAGAATTCAACAGGTTGTAGTTCGGCTTTACCTGACTTGTCTAGATTCGTCATGCCCTCTCTTCCGCCATCGCCGCTGCACGTACTTCATCCGATACTTCCGTCCCTTTCGCGATCACCACAATGCCGGAAGGCGTCACATGGTAGCGCTTCTTGTCTTTCTCAAGATCATACCCGATCTCCGTTTCCGGCGGGATCACCACGTCCTTGTCGATGATGGCGCGGCGAATTTTGCAGTGCCGGCCGATGTCTACGTTTTCCATGAGAATGGATTCATGCACTTCGCTATAGCTGTTGATGCGCACGTTCGGCGACAGCACCGAGTTCTGCACCCGCCCGCCTGAGACGATGCACCCGTGGGCTACGATCGAGTCGAGCGCAATGCCGAGCCTGCCGCCTTTTTTCTCCTGAGCAAACACGAACTTCGCGGGCGGGTTCTGTCCCTGGTAGGTCCGGATGGGCCACGCCTTGTCGTAGAGGTTCAACAACGGGTCTACGCACACAAGGTCCATGTTTGCTTCCCAGTAGGCATCTATGGTCCCGACGTCGCGCCAGTATTTCGCCTCCTTTTTGTTCTCATCCTTGAAGTTGTACGCATAGACGCGGTCAATCGGCATCATCTGGGGGATGATATTCTTGCCGAAATCATGTGCTGTGTCCTTATCCTCCCTGAGTGCGTCGAATTCCAAGTGTTTGATGGCCTTCTTCGTGTCGAACAGGTAAATGCCCATGGAGGCGAAGGCCATATCCGGTCTGCCGGGAATGTGTTTGGGGTGCTTCGGTTTTTCCTCGAAGCCGATGATGCGATAGTCCTCGTCCACCTGGACAACGCCAAAGGAGGATGCCATTGCCTTCGGCATTTCGATTGCGGCAACGGTGGCATCCGCCTTCTTTTCATGATGGAATTTAAGCATCTCGGCGTAATCCATTTTATAGATATGGTCGCCTGCGAGCACCATGAGGTGGTCCGGTGCATCCTTTTCTATCATGTAGATATTTTGATAGATTGCATCGGCTGTTCCCTGATACCATTTTTCGCCGACCCGCTGCTGGGGAGGCACGGAAATGATGAACTCATTCAATTCTCCAGAGAAAAGGTTCCATGCGAGCCGCAGGTGCTTGTCAAGAGAAAGGGATTTATACTGCGGAAGTACTGCAATCTTGCGGATCCCTGAATTGATGCAGTTCGAGAGCGTAAAGTCGATGATCCGGTAAATACCACCGAAGGGGACTGCGGGCTTTGCGCGGTGAATGGTAAGCGGATGAAGCCGTTCGCCCTTTCCGCCTGCAAGGATCATCGCAAGAATGCTCATGGAAGGTTGTTCTCCCTTGTGACCTCGTTTTTAAAATAATAGCAGGTGGCTGGAGTGCTGTCAAACGTGTTCGTCAGCCTTTTTTCACCAGGCTCATATTTTTATTTCTTTTTCAGCTTTTTGATAGAGATTAATAATTTTCGTATGAAATTTTTTTATAGTATTTTTTCTTGATTTTTTACTGAGCGGTTGCTAATATGCACTTCCTTTGTAATTATAATCCGGCACTTTCACGAATGAGTTACAAAAAGTAACCAATTGATTTATCCTAGTAACATGTAGATCCATCAATAGCCTAATCTGCTAAAAATGTTTGTTTTTTAGGTAATTTCACTGGGAGGTTTTTGACGTGCTCCAGCAAGAAGAATTAAAGAAGGTTGATGCTATCCTCGATGACGCCTCTGGACAGCGGGGTGTTCTCATTGCCGTGCTCCAGAGGGTTCAGGAAAAGATCGGCTATTTGCCGGAAGAGGCCATGAACATGATCGCCGAGAGGCTTAACATGTCCCTGACGAATGTATACGGCGTTGCATCGTTCTACAAACACTTTCACTTCAAACCGCGCGGCAAGAACGTGGTCAAGGTGTGCATGGGCACTGCGTGCCATGTGAGGGGAGGCAAGGCGGTGCTTACCGAGATGGAAAACAAGCTTGGGATCAAAGAGGGCGAGACCACGAAGGACCTTTCGGTCACGCTCGAGACCGTGGGATGCGTAGGGTGCTGCGCCCTTGCGCCGGTCGCCACGATCAACGATCAGGACCTGTACGGCGAGCTGACCCCGAAGATGGTGGAGGACATCATAACCACAGTGAGGAGCGAACATGGAACTCACGTTTAAGCGTCTTGAGAGCGTTACAGACCTCGACGCGCTCCGGATAAAGCTGAAGCAGGAGCGCGCCGGCAAGGAAACCCACCGCGTGCGCGTCTGCTGCGGCACTGCGTGCCAGGCATCGGGCTCCACCAAACTGGTCAAGAAATTCGAGGAAGAAGCTAAGGCAAAAGGCGTCGAACTCGAGATCGTGAAGACCGGCTGCCAGGGTTTCTGCCAGCGCGGCCCGGTCATGATCCAGGAGCCTACGGAGATCTTTTACCAGAAGGTGAAGGTGGCGGACATCCCCGAACTGTTCTCGACCTCGGTCCTGAACGGCGTGCCCTATCGCAAGCAGCTCTATCGCGAGTTTTCGCTCTCTGAGCCGAATACGGCCATGCAGGACATCCCGTTTTACAAAAAACAGAAGCGTGTGGCGCTCCACCGTAACGGGTTTGTCGATCCCTGCAATATCTACGACGCTATCCGAGAGGAAGGCTACGCGGGTCTGGCAAAAGTACTGACGGAGATGAAGCCCGATGAGGTCATCGATATCGTCAAGAAGTCCGGTCTTCGTGGCCGCGGCGGCGCGGGCTTCCCGGCAGGTCTCAAGTGGGAGCATACGAAAAAATCGGGCGCAAAGATCAAGGCCGTTGTGTGTAACGGTGACGAGGGAGATCCGGGCGCGTTCATGGACCGTGCGCTCATGGAGGGCGACCCCCATTCCGTCATCGAAGGCATGATCATCAACGCCTATGCTATCGGTGCGCAGCACGGATACATCTATGTGCGTCACGAGTATCCGCTTGCCGTGAAAAACCTGGGCATTGCCATCAAGCAGGCCGAGGCGCTGGGGCTCCTTGGGAAGAACATCCTGGGCTCCGGCCTCGACTTCGACATGGAGATCAAGGAAGGCGCGGGCGCATTTGTGTGCGGCGAGTCCACCGCCCTCGTGGCCTCGATCGAGGGACAGCGCGGCATGCCGAGACCCAGGCCGCCCAGGCTCTCTGAGTCAGCGGGCGGTCTCTGGAACATGCCCACGAACTTGAACAATGTTGAGACCTTCGCCAATGTCCCTACGATCATCACCAAGGGGCTCGACTACTACACCAAAATCGGGACCGAGAAATCGAAGGGCACGAAAGTGTTCGCCCTGACGGGCAAGATCAAGAACACGGGCCTCATCGAAGTGCCCATGGGCATTACCCTCCGGGAGATCATCTTTGACATCGGTGGCGGCATGCTGAACCCGGACCGGAAGTTCAAGGCGGTCCAGACCGGCGGGCCCTCGGGTGGTTGCATCCCCGAACAATTTCTCGATATGCCCGCGGACTTCGACACCCTGGCCAGCGTGGGCTCGATCATGGGGTCGGGCGGCATGGTGGTTCTGGACGAAGACGACTGCATGGTGGACGTAGCCAAGTTTTTCCTTTCTTTTACCAAGAGCGAGTCCTGCGGCAAGTGCCCGCCGTGCCGCATCGGCACGTGGCAGATGTACGAGCTCCTCGAAAAGATCACGTCTGGCCTCGGAGAGGCTGGCGACATCGACCGGCTCGAGAAGATGGGCAAGCTGGTCGTGGCTGGCTCACTCTGTGGTTTAGGAAACAGCGCGCCCAACCCGGTTCTTTCCACCATTAAATATTTCCGCGAGGAATACGAAGAGCATGTCCGGGACAAGTACTGCCGGGCCAAGCGCTGCCAAGGACTGGGGACCTTCCGCATCCTGCCCGAACACTGCATCCTCTGCGGTCTGTGCAAGCAGGCCTGCGCGTTCGATGTCGTGGTAGAACTACGAGACAAGTTCTTCATAGACCAGGACTACTGCACCAAGTGCAAGGCGTGCTACAGTGTATGCCCCACGCAGGCAATCGTGATCGAGAAGGGAGGGGCTCATGTCGCAGCTCGAAAGTAAGTGCCCCGTCATGGCGACCAGGCTCAAACTGGAGCATTTCTACAACGACGATTCGAAGGACGGCATGTGCTCCAAGTGCCACCCCTGCAAGCTCGGCATCTATGATGCCATCAAGATCCTGGAAGCGATCCAAGCGGGGAAGGGGCTCGATATCTATCCGGCCCTGCTGCAGCGCATCGCCGTTGACGTGAAGGACGGCGGCATGTGCAAGAAGGGCAAGGACCGTGCCGATATTCTCGCCGCTTTTCTGAAGGATTTTTCATCGGACTTGGAACGGCATATCAAGGGGGTCTGCACCCATCACGTCTGCGCCCGCCTGATGCGGTACGAGATCATTGCCGATAAGTGCACCATGTGCGACAAGTGCCGCGAAGTCTGCAAGGACTTTGCGATCGAAGGCCAAAAACTGATTCCGGGCAAGACAGGCTTCACCCCGTACCGGATCCGGCAGAAACGCTGCACCCATTGTGGTGAGTGCATCAAAGTCTGCCCGGAAGGCGCGGTGATCATCTCGGATGCTGCTCTTGCCGGCGACGAGAAGCCGGCCGCGCCCGTAAAGCACACGGTCGGGACCTGTCCGCTGCATTATTAAGGGTGCAGAAATACGGTGAAGAGTAAAACAAAATTTTCACACGAAGGCACGAAGAAGAATTTATAATCGAGCATTGTGTGTCCGTTATGGCTTTGTAGCTTTGTGTGGGATTGATTTGTTCCAGAGTTGTTGAAGTTTTCTAAAATAATGAATTGAACTTTGCTGGAGGAAGCTATGACGACCAAGATGGTGAACATGGAATTTGACGGCAAGGCCGTGTCCGTTCCGGAGGGCATGACCCTTGTTGATGCCGCTGCGACGGTCGGGGTGCATATCCCGAACCTGTGCCATATCAAGGAACTGCGCGGTGTGGGCGCCTGCCGCATGTGTATGGTGGAGATCGAGGGCATGAAAGCCCCTATGACCGCATGCACTACGAGGACCAAGGAAGGCATGAAGGTCCAGACCAAGACGCCGAAGGTCGAGGAGATCAGGAAGTTCGTGACCGACCTAGTCCTGTCGTTCCATCCCTTGGACTGCATGACCTGCCCCAAGGCAGGGGCCTGCGACCTCCAGCGGTACGCGGCGGACCTGAAGATCCAGGAATCATCCTTCGGCAGGAAGAGCTTCAACTACCCCCTGAACGACCGGAGCCCCTTCATCAGCATCGACAACAATTACTGCATCCTGTGCGGACGCTGCGTGCGGGTCTGCAAGGAGCAGGGCACGAACGTGCTCGACTTCATGGGCCGCGGCATCACGACCAAGGTCTCGACGGCCCTGGACAAGCCGCTCCACGAATCGGGCTGCACCTTCTGCGGTTCCTGCGTGGACGCCTGCCCGGTGAACACCATCATGGAGCGCGACCGCTGGCAGCATGGACGCGAGTGGGACCTCCAGAAACAGGACACGGCCTGCACGGCCTGCGGCTCAGGCTGCAGCGTTATCACGAACAGCAAGGATAACAAGATCGTGAAGGTGAACGCGAAGGAAGACAACGGCTATATCTGCGCCATCGGTCGTTTCGGATTCGATTCGCTAAAATCTTCAAACCGCATTACCGCGCCCATGAAAAAACAGGGAGGCAAGCTGGTACCGACGACCTGGGAAGAGGCAGCGAAGATGGCGGCCGACGCGCTCAAGAAGGCAGGGGCCAATGCCGGGTTCATCGCATCGGGCTCGCTCACGAACGAGGAGGCATGCGCGGTTAAGGAGCTTGCCGCGGTGGCGGGCAGCGCCAATATAGATACACCGGCATCGGTCTATGCCGGCAGGTTGATGATGGCGCTTGATGCCGTATACGGCGATTCCGGGGCCGGGGTCGCTTCCCATGCCGATCTCAAGAACGCCGACGTGGTCGTCCTGATCGGTGCCGATCCGTCTCAGAAAAAACAATACCTCCAGGAAGCGGAGGTCATGATCCGAAGACGCGCGCAGGCAGGGGCAAAGGTCATTGTCGTGAACCCTGAGAAGATCGAGCTCGCCGGCCATCAGAATGCCATTCACCTGCCGCTTAAGGAAGGCACGGATACCCTGCTGCTTGCCGGGCTCATGAGCGCCGCGATTGCCGAAGGCGCGGCACCGACTGCAAAGGGTTTTGATGCATTAAAGAAGGCGCTGGTCAGTGTCGAGAACGCCGCGTCGTCATCGGGGGTAGCCGCCGAATTGATCCAGAATGCCGGCAAGGCCTATGCTGCGGCAAAGCAGCCGGTCGTCGTCATCGGTACGGGCGTTGCGGCGAATGAGGACGCTTCGCTCCAAGCAGTAAATCTCGCGCTGCTCAAGAATGCCGGCGTGCTGCCGCTCATGATCGAGGCGAATGCGCACGGCGCGGTCCTGATGGGCTGCGTTCCCGGATCATCCAAAAAGGCTGGCAAGGGATATGATGAAATGAAGTCCGGCACGAAGGCGTTGTTCATCGCCGGGCCCGCGGCTGACAAGGGCTTTAAATCTGACATGCTGATCGTTCAGGCAAGCCACATGACCGAGCTGGCAGAAAAGGCGGACCTTGTCCTTCCCATGACCGCGCTCTATGAGAAACAGGGGACCATCGTGAATACCTACGGGATGGTCAAGGCGGTCGTCCGGGCCCAGGCGCCTGCGGGTGAGGCGAAGGATGGCGCCGAAATAGCCGCCGAAATATCAGAGGCCATCAGCAAGGCCAAGGCATTCAAGGCCAAGGACATGATCGCTCTGGCCAAGAAGGTGAAACCCGGCAAGGTTGGAGCCGGTGCATTTAAGCCCGTATCGGCAAAGGCAGCGAAGCCTTACGCAATTTATGCATCCGAACTTCTTGCGGCCATGAACCAGGGGCTGCTCGCCGGATCCGGGGTATCCAAGGTTATGGCAGTGCAGCAACCGGCACTCCATAAATAGCATCGTGATGAAAGTTCATTGTTTGGCTTAAAATGAAGAGTTATAATGCCTGTGTGAAAAAAGGGGATGTCCGGTCCTCTTGAGGAAAGGAGTTTTGATACATCATGAGAGAAGATCTGAAATCCGTTGACCCGGCTGCGCGGGTCCTGCTGAAGCATGCCGCGGACTTGAAGGTAAATACTTCCTTCGAGCGGGCTGAAAAACTGAAACCTTGCCCTATCGGGCACCAGGGCGCGTGTTGCAAAATGTGCCATATGGGCCCCTGCCGTCTCGTCGGCAAGGAAGAAGAGGCCGAGGGTGTATGCGGCGCAACGCTGCCGGTCGTGACGGCGCGCAATTTCGCCCGCATGGTGGCGGCCGGGACCGCAGCACATTCCGACCACGCCCGTGATCTTGCCAACACACTGCTCGCCGTGGGTCGGGGCGAAGCAAAGGATTTCCAGATAAAAGACCCGCGCAAACTGAACCGGGTCGCGGGATATCTCGGCATCAACGTCGAGGGCAAGTCCGTGAACAAGGTGGCCGAAGAGGTGGCTCTCAAGTTCCTGGAGCAGTTCGGCCAGCAGCGCGGGACCCTGGCGTATCTGGGCCGAGCGCCGAAGAAGCGCCAGGAGATTTGGAAGAAACTCGGCATCGCGCCCCGCGCCATCGACCGCGAGTGCGTCGAGATGCTGCACCGCACGACCATGGGCGTGGATCAGGAAATGAACAATATCATGCTCGGCGCCATGCGGGCGGCCCTTGCCGACGGATGGGGCGGGTCCATGATGGGTACCGACATATCCGATATCCTGTTCGGGACGCCGAAGCCGGTCAAGGCCAAGGCGAGTTTAGATGTGTTCAAGGAAGACCACGTGAACCTCGTGGTTCATGGTCATGAGCCGTCATTCGCCGAGATGCTTGTCGTAGCATCCGAAGACAAGGAGCTTGATGCGTATGCGAAGTCCAAGGGCGCCAAAGGGGTGAACCTCGTGGGCATGTGCTGCACCGCCAACGAGATCCTTGTCCGTCACGGCATTGCCACCGCAGGAGGCTTCCTGCAGCAGGAACTCGGCCTCCTAACCGGATTGGTCGAGGCCATGGTGGTGGATGTGCAGTGCATCATGCCCGCCATCGGCGAGCTGTCGAAGAAATACCATACCAAGATTATTACCACGACGCCCAAGGGTATGATGAAGGATGCCGTCCATATCGAATATGACGAGCACCATGCCCTGGACCTTGCCAAAAAGGTCGTGCGGCTCGCCATCGACAATTTCCCGAACCGCAAGAAGGATCTGGTGTCGCCTGCCAACGTACGGCCGTCCGATATGATCGCGGGCTTCTCTCATGAATATATTGAATACATGCAGGGCGGGCAGTATCGCGGGTCCTTCCGGCCGCTTAATGATGCCATCATCGCGGGCCGTATCCGGGGTGTGGTCGGTCTTGCTGGCTGCAACAATCCCCGGATCAGCCAGGACAGCATGCACAATTTCCTGAGCCGGGAACTGATTAAGAATGATGTTCTTGTGGTCCAGACCGGGTGTTCGGCGCACGCCTCCGCCAAGGCAGGGTATATGACGCCGGAAATGGCACTCGAGAACGCGGGCAAGGGGCTTCGCGAGGTGTGCGAGGCGATCGGCATCCCGCCGATCCTCCACATGGGGTCCTGCGTGGACAACTCGCGCATCCTAACCGTGGCAACCGCCATCGCGGAAGAGGGCGGGCTCGGCGACGATATCGGCGGCCTGCCCGCGGTCGGCATCGCGCCCGAGTGGATGAGCGAGAAGGCTATCGCGATCGGGACCTATTTTGTGGCATCCGGCGTTCCGATCATCTTCGGCGCGGGCTCACCGGTCAGCGCGAGCAAGTCGATGAAGGACCTGATGGAAAACAAGTGGTGGAATATGGTGACCGCCGGCTTCTACTTCGAAGAGGACCCCGGAAAGATCCTCGAACTGACCCTGAAGCTCATCGATACGGCTCGGGAGAGGCTCAAGATCCGCAAGTATGAGCCGGGGAGGTTCGGCACCGAGCGCGTACTCATGGATATGGCGGCACGACGGGCGGGTACATTCGCGACGCCGCACGGAGAGGACGTGTAGGGAGAAGACTAACACTGTTTCGAGGAGAGGCTGAAAGCCTCTCCTTTTTTGTTTCACCTGAGCCGATTGAGCGCGTTGCCTGACACGTGAATCGATGTCACAATAAATATTGGTAATGTAACTGGCGGCAGCTGGTTCTCGTGACGCTGGTGGCGTTTGCTGCTCAAGATGGTAATGTCTGGGGTTAACCGTTTCAGCTTCCTCTTCGTTCTCTCGGCAGCATACGTCATTATTGCATGATTTTTTTGTAATCTGCGTCACGCCGAGCGCTCCGTATCCTACATCTGGTACTTTCCTCTCTTTGTGCATACTATATCTCGTACATATTTTTTTTGAAAAAAAATAAAAAAAATCTTGACAATTAAATAATTTTAAGTATCATCATAACTATACTTACTATAAATAATGTGAGTAGTCTATCCAAAGAGGGCACCATGGCTACACGCAAAAACACTAAAAAATATAAAACAAATGAAATCTGCAATCGTTTCGATATTTCGCGGGCCACACTGTTTCGTTGGGAGAGCGAAGGTCTGCTGACCGGAGTTGAGCGCGACTGGCGTGGCTGGAGAGTTTACAGCGAGCGCAACCTGAAGGAAATTGCGAAGATTATTAAAAGCAAGAACGCCTATTGATGCATTCCATATGCTCCCGGAGCGATTATGCTTTTTTTCAAAAAATTAGAGCCCATTGGGCTGGACATAGGGTCTGCCTTCATTAAGCTTGTTCAGGTGAAGGGATCAAACAAAAACTATCAACTGGTGAAATTCGGCATGGTCCCGCTGCCGCCCGAAGCCATTGTGGAGGGCGCGGTCATGGATGCCGGCCGGGTCGTAGAGGCCATCAAGGAGTTGCTCGCGTCGCAGAAAGTTACGACAAAGGAGGTCGTAATTTCGGTTTCCGGCAGTTCGGTTATCATTAAGCGCGTTTCCGTCGCGGAGATGACCGATGAAGAGCTGGCCGAGTCCATCAAGTGGGAAGCGGAGCAGTATATTCCCTTTTCCATTGACGATGTAAACGTCGATTTTCAGAAGCTCGGGCCCGGCGCTGCCGAGGGCCAGGCCGATGTGCTTCTTGTAGCGGTCAAAAAAGATAAAATCAATGATTATATGAACATCGTGAAAGAGGTAGGCCTTGAGCCCGTGGCGATGGACGTCGATGCCTTTGCCCTCGCGAACATGTACGAGCTCAATTACGGCAACGAGGGCGGAACGACAGCGCTGCTGAACATCGGTGCATCGGTGATGAATATCAACATCCTGAAGGACGGCATGTCGATTTTTACCCGTGATATTACGGTCGGAGGCAACCGCTATACCGAAGCTCTCCAAAGAGATTTCGGCATGACCTATGAAGATGCGGAAAAGGTAAAGAGAGGCGAGTGGGTTAGCGGGGCGGACAGGGATCAGATTGCAGGCGTGGTGTCGTCTGTCACGGATGACATTGTGTCGGAAACCCAGCGGTCGTTCGAGTTTTTCCGTTCCACAACCGGCAGTGATAAGGTTTCCCGGGTCCTGGTTTCAGGCGGTTGCGCCAAGATCGAGAATTTTACGGCAACCCTGTCCGAACGGCTCGAAATCTCGGTAGAGGTTAGTAATCCGTTCAAGAACATCAAAATCGACCCGAAGCGGTTTGATACCCAGCTTATTGCAGAATCTGCCCCCCTGTGCGCCGTTGCTGTGGGGCTTGCGATCAGGAGGCCGGGAGATCGATGATTAAAATAAATCTTCTGCCTACCACTGCTAAGGGCAAGAAAAAGGCTCCCAAAAAGGTCACCGATCTGCAGCAGCAGTTGATCCTCGGTGGCTTAATCCTGGCAGTGGTTCTGGCCGGTATGTGGTTTTTCTGGAACATGCAAAAGAACACCATTGCCGCGCTCCAGAAGGACATTGTCTCTGCGGAGGCCACGCTCCGACAACAGGAAAACACCCTGAGGGAAGTCAGAAACGTCGAAGAAGAGCGGAAAAAAGTCGCCGAAAAAATTGCGATCATTGAACAACTCAAAAAAAATCAGTCCGGCCCTGTACGGCTCCTCGATGAAATCAGTAAAGCGCTCCCCCTGGGTGTGAATTTGACCTCTTTGACCGAAAGCAGCAACAATGTCAACCTGGAAGGTGAAGCCTTCACGAATAATGATGTCGTCCGCTTCGTTGATAATCTCAAAGCATCCCGTTTTCTGACAGGCGTCATGCTGCGCGAAACCAGTCGGGTGAATGTTGCAGGGACCGATATCTACAAATACAAACTCCAGTTTGTTTATAAGGGGCTGTGATGGCTTCTTTTCCCTTGTTCGATAAAATACAGAAGGTTTCCCCGAAGACACGGCGGATTGCGTTCATTGTGCTGATTATTGTGCTTTTGATCGTGTATGTCCTGCAGGTCCAGATTCCCATGCACACACAGATCGAACAGCTCAGGAAGTCACTCTCCGAGCTGCAAGCCAAGATACAGCAGAATGAAAGCAGGATCAAAAAGCTTGACGAACTGAGAGCGGAAGTGAAGACACTTCAGGAGAAACTGCTTGTGCTTACGGAGCAGCTCCCG